>DAOQWI010000078.1:0-10275 GCA_035342015.1 Candidatus Ozemibacteraceae bacterium
GGATGTGCTTATGCAGAACCGCGCAGGATAGAGCGGTTCTGTTGAGCGAAAACTTGATAAAAACATTCTTGGCTGGAGCACCCGGCAGCATCTGTCCTGATGCCGCCGAGTATCGCTGACCTCCTGTCAGCAAAAAAGCAACCCGACTGATAGACCGGGCCGTCGAACCGGTAATATCAGAAAAGGGTCAGGCGATATTGCCTGACCCTTTTTGAATGGCGGATTTGCGGCGCGATTATTTCATTTTGCGTTTGACGAATTCGTCAACGAAGAATGAGGCGACGTGTTCGGCATATTTGCCCGGGCCGAAGCCGGCATCGTAGCCAAGTTCTTTGGCGAGATCATTGGTAATGCGCGGGCCGCCGGCAACCAGAATCACTTTGTTGCGCAGGTTGGCAGCTTCGAGCAGTTCGACCAGTTCGACCATGTTCGTGACATGTACGTCTTTCTGGGTAACGGTCTGTGAAACCAGCAGCACGTCGGCTTTGAGCTCTACCGCTTTTTTAACGAAATCTTCGTTGGTCACCTGGCTGCCGAGATTGTAGGCTTCGATCATCTGGTAGCGTTCAAGCCCGTAATGGCCGGCGTAACCCTTCATGTTCATGATAGCGTCGATGCCGACAGTGTGAGCGTCGGTGCCGGTGCTGGCGCCAACGACGACAAGCTTGCGTCCGATGTTTTCTTTGATGAATTCATCGACGCCGTGCATGTCCATGACGGTTGAATCGATGGTGGCAACCTTGATGCCGGTGATGTCGACCGTGTGGGTCAGATTGCCGTAGACGACGAAGAACGAAAAATCTTTGTCGAGAGCTTCGTGATGCGAAACCTGCACGTCTGACAGACCCATTTTGGCGCCGAGCTGGCGGGCCGCTTCGATGGCGCGTTCGTCGTCGGCAACGGGCAGGGTAAAGCTGAGCTGCACCTTGCCGTCGTTCATCGTGTCGCCATAGGGTTTGAGACGGGTCAGATCGAGTTCTTTACTGAAATTTTTCTCTTTGGTTGAATAAAGGCCGCTGCTCATTTGTTGCCCCCCTTCAGCATCATGTCAACGAACGGGTTGAAATAGCCGCTCTGCTTTTCGACAACACCATCAAGCCCTTTGCCACCGGTAAATGGGCGTTTGACTCCGGCAAATTTGCCCTGCTCAAGCGTTTTGAACAGGCCTTCGCGTCTGATATTCTCGAGCATGTTGCAGGCTTCGTTGAGAACCTGATTGGCGCGGGTGGTGATGATGCCGTCTTTCTTGAATTCAATCTCATCGCCTAGATCAGCCATGGTATTGAAAATATAGCGGGCATTTTCGATCGACAGGGCGCGGTCTGACATCAGCGGCGTATGGATCGCTTCGGTCAGCATGCCGAGCAGATGCAGTTTCTGATTGGTCATTACCGTCACCATATTGAACAGTGCATCCTGCACATGGCCTCTGAAAATATTGCCGGTCTTGAATTTGGTCGGCGGCATATATTTCAAAGGCGCTTTCGGAAAGATTTCGCGTGCCATCTGCGCCTGTGCCAGTTCGTAGACAAAGCCATTTTTCAGATCGGGGTTGATCTCAAACGCATGCCCGAGACCCATCTGTTCTTCGGGAATGCCGCTGATCAGAGCGAACTGCTCGTTGATGAACTGCGAAGCCAGCACGGTGTGAGCCTCTTCAACGGCATCGGCGGTGGTCAGATAGTTGTCTTCGCCAGTGTTGATGATTACTCCGGCAAAGCCGTTGATGATGCGTGAAAAATACTGGTCGACGAGAGTGCGCTGCATGTTGATGTCGCGGAACAGAATGCCATAAAGGGCATCGTTGAGCATGACATCGAGGCGTTCAAGAGCACCCATGGCGGCGATTTCGGGCATGCAAAGGCCGGAACAGTAATTACACAGCCTGATATAACGGCCCTGTTTTTCTGATACTTCGTCGAGAGCAGCGCGCATCAGTCTGAAGTTTTCCTGGGTGGCGAAGGTGCCGCCAAAGCCTTCAGTTGTGGCACCGAAAGGCACGAAGTCGAGCAGACTCTGACCTGTGGTTCTGATGACGGCGATGATATCGGCGCCCTGGTTGGCGGCAGCGCGTGCCTGAATGATATCTTCGTAAATATTGCCGGTGGCGACGATTACGTAGAGATACGGGCCCTGTTTGTCGCCGTAGCGGCCAAGATATTCTTCGCGCTGTCGACGGTTATTTCTGATTCTTTCGACGGTCTGGCGGGCGATTTCTTCGATTCTGGCGCGAATTTCGAACATGTCGGCCATTTTGAGTCTGGTAATGTCGAGTTCGCCGTTTGCGACCGCTTCAGCGATCTGCTGCGGGGTTTTGCCGGTCTGGATCATGGCGTTGCCGACATAAGCCGAAAGACCGAGACTCAGGCCATTGTTACTGCGAATGTTGTCGACCAGAATATTGGGCAGAGGTACACCCTGGGCATCGACTCCGTCGATACCGAGCAGGCGGGCAACCGTTCGCTCGATTGTTACACTGGTGTGCTTTTCGATGAACTTCTGGGTGTCAGCCGCGATTTCGCGGGCATGCTGTCTGGCTTTGTCGACTACGGCAAAATTGAGATTGAGTTTGCTTTTCATCGTCTTCCCTTAACCTTGAAATATTTTGCTCAATTATACTGCCGAAACGTCGTTTCCGCAGTATTTTTTTGTGGCGTCATTCGCCTGTCGATGGGTAATGCCGGCGCAGAATCGCCATGAATTCGGGGTCGACATCGAGGATCGAGGCGATGTGCAGAGCATCTTTCGGAACCTGATAATCGTCACTGAGTCTGACCAGGCGGTAATCCATATTGTCGCAGAGGTTGTTGAGCAGACTGTTTCTGTCGCCGCCGGCAGCACTGATGGTTTTGTTTTTCAACCCGATCACCTGATAATAAGAGGCTTCTGCAATCCTGATTCCGTCAAAATGGGTTGCGATAACGCCATAAGAGCCGCTTTGCTGCAGAAATTCTCCGAGGGCCTGCACAAACCTGCTGCCCTCAGAGGGGTTTGTCGATCTGGCGAATTCGTCGCAGATGGCAAGCCCGACGCCCTGACGGGTCAGGGCAGTCAGCTCGCTGAGCCTGATAATTTCGGCGCCGAAACTGCTCAGGCCAGAGGCCTGATTCTGGCCGTCACCGGCGATCAGGTAGATAAAATCGAAGAGCGGCATGCTGAAGCGTCGGGCAAAAACGAAAAAACCAAGAGTTGCAAGCTCGGCATTCATGGCCAGGGTCATCAGTGCAACCGACTTGCCCCCCATGTTAGCGCCCGTCAGCAGTGTGGTTCCGGGGTTGAGTTCGATCGATACAGGCGTAAATTGTTTGCCATGGCTGGCAAGAATCGTCTCTACTTCGGGGTTTATCATCTCTTCAGCCTGCAAAGTCACTTTTTTGGTGGCGGCAAAAACTGCCGGGCAGGTGCAGTTAAAGCGGCATGCAAGAAGGGTTTTGGCGAGCAGCAGTTCAAAACGCCCTGCTGCCAGAGCGTTGTGCCGCATTCTTGTGACCCATTCGAGCAACTGTCTGCCGAGGTTTTCTCTGACCAGGTGCTCTTCGGCCTTTTCTGTCTGCACCAGGCGGGCCCGCTGATCGCGCAGTTCATCGCGCTGCTGCTGGTCATTACACTGCAGGATCATGCTTTCGAGCTGTAACTTTTCGGCTCTGATTTCTTTAAGTTTCTGCGAATAGGCTTCGTGCACATGAAACGAGGCAACGACGGTGCGGTCAGGATTGAGAATTTTTATAACCGGTTCGATATCGCTGAACGAAACCGAGGGCAACTGCAGACCAGATCGGTCATACCAGTTTTTCAGGCTGGTAAGCATCATTGCAAACCCTTTTATTTCAAGAAGTTCGGTTTCGTCAGGTACTTGTCCGGCCTCAAGGTTGTCGAGTGAACCGTTGATGAAACGCAGGCATTTGAAAATGCTGGCGGCCTGATCAAAAATACTTCGGTCCTGACGTGCCGCGGCAACCATGGTTTCAAGTTCTGAAAGACTCTGGCGCAACTGTTCGAGCTGATCAGACTTCGCCGGTCGCAGATTTTTAAGGGCTTCGCGGCCGTAGAGCGATTCTATCTGCAGCTCAGAGAGCAGCCAGGCAACTCCGGGTGTGATGGCGCGGTATTTTTTCTGTTTATGCATACTGGGTTGCCTTTCTGCTGAATGCGTGATTCTGTGCGGTATACACGTCAAAAACCGGCATGCCGATTTTTTCAGACAGGCGATCGCAGAGTTCTGCACTGTCGAGCTTCAGACCTGATGGTGCGGTCGGGTTGACTGTGACCGCAATCAGGTTTACCTGGCGTCTGACAGCCAGTCTGGCCCCCCGGCTGGTCAGATCGAGTTTCTGACGGCTGTTTATAAGATATCTGGTGCCGTCTTCGGCGACAATCTGCAGCCAGTCGAGCTGGCGGCATTTGTCGAGCAGTTTCTGCAGCACCGGTCTGGTCACGGCGCCGTTGAATAAAGCCGTGGTTGGTTGCCCGTTACGGCCGGCGATCAGGTCGGCACATTCATCGCTGAGCGCACTGACTCTGCCGCAGATATTTCCGCCCTGATCGAGAAGAATACAGCTGTTGGCATCTTCGTTTCTGCCAGCGAAAGCTGCTTCATGTTTGAATTCCGGCAAAGTGAGAAGCTCGGTGTAATAACGGGTCTGCTCGACGATATTTTCAGGGTCAGGCGAAAATGCCGCACCGGTTGCCAGTATGCAGGCTTCTGAACTGGCAATGGCGGCCGTCGATTTGCGGGCGGCGGCGCCGTCGACAAGAACCTGCACTGCGCCAAGTTCGTGCAGCATGTTGATCAATGACGACATCTGAACTGTGGTCGAGGGCCCGGCGATCTGGGCGAACCCATCACTGCGGGCTCTGGTTATGACGACTTCGCCCATCGGAGTGTGAAAGCCGGTAAAACGCAGAAGTTCACGGGTAAAATCACATTGCCCGAGAAGACTGCTGGCTGTGGCAACCATTGTGCCACAGCCAACATATATCGACGGTTTGTCAGTCGCAGTCACCTGATCGGTATCTTCACCATCGTAGCCGATCGAGGTGATCGCCTGAATTACAGGCGGTCTGCTGCTGAGAAGATGGTTGAGCACCGTTGTTTTGCCGGCATTTTTTTCCATGCCGATGATGGCAACGCAGCTGTAACCTTCGATCAGTTCAGCAAGTGACCTGCCCATTGTTCATGATCTTTTTTTGCGTTTTTTGCGCTTCAAACCTTCGGGTTCGAGCGAAATTTTGCCCTGATGCAGACCGGCAACGCCTTCGATTTCGACATCGCCCTTCTGACAGGCATCACATTTGCAGCTCGGTTTGTAACCTTCGGGTTCGTTATAACAGGTGATGACACCTTCATAATTGCGCAGAATCGTCTTCTCGTAGCCGCTCGAAATCAGGTAATTCGGCATTACCGGAATCTTGCCGCCGCCACCGGGTGCGTCGACCACGTAAGTAGGCACGCAGAAACCGCTGGTATGGCCGCGCAGGCCCTCGATGATCTCGATGCCCTTGGCCACCGGGGTTCTGAAGTGTGACAGCCCGTAAGAAAGGTCGCACTGGTAGATGTAATAAGGTCTTACTCTGACCTTGACCAGCTCATGCACCAGCTTGCGCATCACATGAACGCAGTCGTTGACGCCGGCCAGCAGAACCGACTGGTTGCCGATCGGAATCCCGGCATAACTCAGCATTTCGCAGGCCCTGGCGGCGTCGGTGGTGATTTCTTTCGGGTGGTTGTAGTGAGTGTTGACCCAGATCGGGTGATACTTCTTCAGCATATCGCAGAGCTCGGGCGTAATGCGCTGAGGCAGAACGACCGGCGTGCGGGTACCGATTCTGATGATTTCGACGTGCGGAATGGCGCGCAACTTTTGAAGAATGCCCTCGAGTTTATTGTCAGCCAGTAACAGCGGGTCGCCGCCCGAGACGACAACGTCTCGGATCTGCGGATTGGCTGCAATATACTCAATGGCCTTTTCTATATGACTGCTTGGCATTGCCGTGTCTTTTTGACCGGCAAAGCGTCTGCGGGTGCAGTGACGGCAATACATCGAGCACTGGTCGGTGACCAGCAGCAGAGCGCGGTCAGGGTAGCGGTGGGTCAGTCCGTGAACTGGCGAATCGCCGTCTTCGTGCAGCGGGTCTTCGAGGTCGGCCGGCGAACGATAAAGTTCGAGGTCGGTCGGAATCGCCTGCTTGCGCACCGGATCATTGGGGTTATCCGGATCGATGAGAGTCAGATAATACGGCGTAATCGCCATACGCAGGGTTGTCAGACAGTCTTTGACACCGTCGACTTCCATTTCGGTCAGCTTGACGAATTTTCTGAGGTCGTCGATGGTTTCGATACGGTTGCGGACATGCCATTTCCAGTCGTTCCAGTCGGTGTCGCTGACGTTCGGAAACAGCTTGGCCCGTCGCTGAATGTGCTCATCACGAGTGTAACTGCTGTTCAATTACTGATTCCTTTCCCTGTTGGGGCACTTTTTGAGGTGTCTCAGCAGTACATTTCTTCGAACAGTTTGCGAAGTGCCGGGCTTTCGCGCAGAACCTGCAACGAAATGGCAGCGTGGTCTTTGCAATAGCCATTGCCGATGATCATGTTAACGTCTTTGCCAACGCCTTCGGCACCAAGGGCGGCCTGGGTGAAGCTGGTGGCCATGCTGAAGAAATAAACGGTGCCGCCTTCTCTGCACGAGAGAATGCTTGCCATTTCAGTGTTGGGGATGTTAACGCAGTTGATTACCAGGTCCGCGAGCTTGCCATCGGTAAGAGCGCTGATTTTGTTGTAGATGCTGATTGCGTCGGTGGCGTCAGCGGCGAAATATTCGTCGGCGAGACCGAGCTGGCGGGCGCGTTCGGTGCTCTTTTCAGAGCCGCCGATGCAGATGACTTTACCGGTGATGCCGGCGCGTTTTTTGGCTTCATACAGGCAGAGAAGGCCTGATTTTCCGCCGCCGCCGATTACAACGACGATGTCGCCGGGGCGCACGAGCTTGGCAGCCTGAGCGGGGGCGCCGGCCACGTCGAGAACCGAGAGGGCGAGGGTTTCGGGCATATCGTTCGGCAGAACGGCATAGATGCCGCTTTCAAACAGAATTGCCTGGCCCTTAATGTCGACCTGGTCGATGTCGGGTCTGACTTCGAGAATTTTTTCGATTTTGAGCGGGGTGAGGGAGAGAGAGACTAGAGTGGCGATCTTGTCGCCGACTTTCAGCGGGGTTTTCCCTTTGAGGGCCGGGCCGATTTCTTTAACGGTGCCGATCAGCATGCCACCTGAACCGGTAACCGGGTTTTTGTGCTTGCCCTGCTTCTCGACGAGACCCATCATGATTTTCTTGATCTCTTCGATATCATGGTTGGCCTGTTTTTCGATCTGGGTGAAACTGGCTGAGTCGACATTGAGGGTTCTGACGTCGATCAGAATCTCGTTGTCATAAATCTCCATGGTGTTGTCGATTCTGAGTGCCGGCTGCGGCAGAACGCCTTTGGGCTCGATAACACGGTGGGTTCCATAGGGGCATCCTTTTTTCACAGTCATTTCTCCTTGCGTATGTTGATTTTATGAAGACTTTGCTATGTACAAAACAGAACCTTGCTCAGCTATGATAGCAGCAAATATTCAACTTACCAACCGGGAATTTTTTAACCCCCGGGCTTAAACTTCCATCGTTTTCAGATTATCTGAAACTATGAATTCGGCTTCGGTGTTTGCGCGTATTTCGTCGACGGTCGTATCTTTATTGATTTCGATCAGGGCGAGGCCACCCGGGGTGACCCTGAAAACGCCAAGCTCGGTCACGATCATGTTGACGACATGGCGTGCCGTCAGCGGCAGGCGGCACTTTTTGAGGATTTTCGGCTTGCCGCGTTCGGTGTGCAGTGTCGAAACGATGACGTTTTTCGCGCCGACGACGAGATCCATCGCGCCGCCCATTCCCGGAACCCTTTTACCCGGAATAATCCAGCTGGCGAGACTGCCTTCCTGGTCGACCTCGAGGGCGCCGAGAACTGTGTATTCAACGTGCTTGCCGCGAATAATGGCAAACGACATGGCACTGTCGAAATAGCAGCCGTGCGGCAGAATCGTGACCATTGAAGCGCCGGCATTGGTAATTTCAGGGTTTTCTTTGCCGGGTTCGGGGGCGGGGCCCATGCCGATCATGCCGTTTTCAGACTGCAGAATGACATTGACGCCCTGCGGAATGTGATTGGCAACCATGGTCGGCAGGCCGATCCCCAGGTTTACCAGCTGATTGTTTTTGAATTCGCGGGCGATGCGCTTCGCGATAATGTTTTTGGCCAGTTCGATATCTTCGATCATCTTGTTGCTCCTTGCCCGTCAGCGTTTTTCAGATTTGAAAATATGGGTGACCAGCGGGCCCGGTGTCATTACCAGCTCGGGCATCAGTTCGCCTGGTTCAACCAGTTTTTCGGCTTCAACCACGACAACGCTGGCAGCCATAGCCATCAGCGGGTTGAAATTGCGGGTAGTTGCGTTATAGACTACGTTGCCGGCTTTGTCGACGCTGCTGCCGTTGATGATGGCGAGGTCAGCACGCAATGGCAGTTCGAGCAGGTATTCGTGCCCGTCAACGGTGATTTTCTGCTTGCCCTCTTCGACGACGGTGCCAACGCCGGTGGGGGTCAGCACGCCGCCGAGCCCGGCACCGGCACATCTGATGCGTTCAGCCAGAGTACCCTGCGGCACCAGTTCGACATTGAGGGTGCCTTCGACCATCTGTTTGCCGGTCTCAGGATTGGTGCCGATATGTGAGGTGATGACCTTTGCCGCCTGTTTAGCGGCAACCAGTCGGCCTACGCCACGGTCGACAAACGAGGTGTCGTTACAGATAAGAGTCAGGTCTTTGGCACCGCTGGCGAGAATGAGGTCGATCAGCGTTTCAGGTGTGCCGCAACCAAGAAAACCGCCAACCATGATGACCATGCCGTCTTTGATCAGGCCGGTAAAGTCATTTTTGTTGATAATCTTGTCAAACATCAGTTGAGCCTTTCCTTTTTATTTTACTCAGCGTGGCTTGAGACCGAGAATTGCGCGGGCTTCGTCGGGGGTAGCAATTTCACGGCCGAGTTCTTTCGCGATGCGCACCGCTTTGGCGACCATTTCTCCGTTAGAGGTGGCGAGAACGCCTTTTGACATGTAGGTATTGTCTTCAAAACCGACTCTGACATGGCCGCCGAGCAGAATAGCGGTGGTGGCCATCTGAAACTGCGCCCTGCCGATACCCGAAACGGTGAAGGTGCTGCCGGCCGGAATACTGCCCTGCATGTAAACCACATCGCGAACGCTGGCACTGATGCCACCGGTAACGCCCATGACAAAGTTAAAATGCATCGGCGATGCGATAAAACCCTTTTTCTGCAGTCTGATCGCGGTGTCGATCATGCCCTTGTCGAATACTTCGACTTCAGGCTTGACGCCAAGTTCAAGCATTTTTTTGCCGAAGGCGATGATCGTGTTTTCGGAATTGACGAAGATATCGTCGTTGCCGAAATTCACGGTGCCGCAGTCGAGAGTCGCCATTTCAGGCTTCAGATCGACCGGCTGCAGGCGTTCTTCGTTCGACATGCCGACGGCGCCGCCGGTCGAAGGCTGAATGATGGCCTTCGGGCAGCGTTCCTGAATGGCATTGATCGCGGCACGAAAGCGCTCACGACTCTGGGTCGGAGTGCCGTTGTCTTCGCGCACATGCAGATGAATGATCGATGCGCCAGCGTTAACTGCCGATTCGGCTTCACGCACCAGTTCGGCGATTGTATAAGGTACCGCCGGGTTATTTTCTTTGGTTACTTCAGCGCCGCAGATGGCGGCAGTAATGATGAGTTTTTCCATGTTTCCCTGCCTCAGTATTTCTTTTCGTCGACGAACGAAAGTGATTCGTCAATTGCCTTGAGCGTGTATTTGAGATCTTCATCAGTGTGCCTGTAGCAGATGTAACCGTGGTGATACGGCTGCAGGAACACCTTGCGTCTGATCAGCTGGGTATAGAAGTCGACGCGCTTTGCCTTGTAGGTTTTCGACTCGTCTTTGTTGAAAGTGACGAAAGGCATCTGTGGCACCGGAGAAGCGCCGGTCGAAACTTTGTGCTTTGCCAGAACCTTGCCGAGCTCAGCGTTGAACCATTCACCCTTGGCTTTGATCACATCGAGAACCTTGTCGCGTTCGAGCATTTCGATGGTTTTGAGAGCGGCGACGAATTCAAGGCTGTTCGGGAAGAAAGTCGATGAAATGAAAACTTCCTTTTCGATTTTTTTCATGAACTG
>DAOQWI010000078.1:10375-14471 GCA_035342015.1 Candidatus Ozemibacteraceae bacterium
TCGGGAAGAAAGTCGATGAAATGAAAACTTCCTTTTCGATTTTTTTCATGAACTGGGCTTTGCCGACGCAGGCGCCGATCGGGTAACCGTTGGCCATTGCCTTGCCGAAAGTCGACAGGTCGGGGGTAACGCCGAACAGGGTCTGGGCGCCGCCGATATGAACTCTGAATCCGGAGCGGATTTCATCGAAAATGAGAACCGCGCCGTATTTGTCGGCCAGGGCTCTTACGCCTTCGAGAAAGCCGGGTTTCGGGTATTCGACCTGCTCGGCGAGCGGGTGCCCGATCGGAGTGACAATAATGGCGGCGGTCTGATCGCCATGCTGTTTCATCAGAGTTTCAAGTTCTTCAAGATGGTTATAATGAAATTCATAAACATCTTCATAAAGTTTGGCGGGAACGCCGCCTTTGACTTCAACGCACCAGTCATGCCAGCCATGGTAACCGCAGCGCATGATCTTGTTGCGGCCGGTATAGCCGCGGGCAACGCGGGTTGCCAGAGTGGTGGCATCCGAACCGGTTTTTACAAAAACGGTCATTTCGGCACATTTGATCAGGTTTTTCAACTTAACTGCCAGCTGATTCTGAATCGGCTGGGTGAGAGAAAAGCAGAACCCTTTGTTGCGCATCTGGTCTATTGCAGCGTTATCGATTTCTTCTTCGCGGTGACCGATGATGATCGGGCCATAAGCGCAAAGATAGTCGAGATATTCGTTGCCGTCGATATCGGTTATTCTGCCGCCTTTGCCGTGGTCAAAATATATCGGGTATTCGCCTTCGACAAAATTGTATGGGCGTCTGATACCGAGAACACCACCCGGGGTGCAGGTCTTGCCGTGTTCGAATTCGGCCATGCTTTTGGTTAAATTGAGCTTCGGTGCGTCGTACATAATTCCTTCCCTCCTGATATATGCTTTCTGATGAGGTAAAACAAGCTGTGAATCAAGTGCTGAACCACTTGCAGGGCAAATCAGCCGTAGCTTTGTTAATGCTATCACAAACTTCAGTTTCTTTCTGCAAAAAAAATCCCCCGTTGCCGGGGGATTTTCGGTCGTTTTAAAGTCAGTCGTCAGAAGAACTGTCATCAGATGAGCTGTCAGAATCTGAAGATTCTGAGTCGGAACTATCACTGCCACTGTCTGAGTCGCCCGAATCGCCGGAATCGCCCGAGTCATCGGAATTGCCGGAATCAGAGTCGCCAGATTCATCAGGCTTGTCAGAATCACCCGAATCGTCTGAATTGTCAGAGTCGTCTGGTTTGTCTGAATCATCGGAGTCGCCGGAATCACCGGAATCACCGGAATCACCAGAGTCACCAGAGTCACCAGAATCACCGGAGTCACCAGAATCGCCGGAATCACCGGAATCACCGGAATCACCAGAGTCTCCAGAGTCTCCAGAATCACCGGAGTCGCCAGAATCGCCTGAATATCCTGAGTCCGAGCTTCCTGAAGAAGATCCGGATGAGCTGTCAGGAACGCTCTCCCATGTGTCAGCCTTGATTTCTTTGCCTACAAGTGTACCTTCGATTTTGATATCTTTATTTTCATACTGTTCGGCAATGGCTTTGCCATTTTCATCCATTACCAGTGCGTAGGTTACCGGATTGCCGGCGCCATCGCGATTGTTGGTCTGAAGGGTGGCGCCACTGATCTTTCTGCTGGCGTCGCGGGAGACAGTTATCATGCCGGAGAAGAATGCAGCAGAAACAGATGTCAGTGACATGGCAAAGAACCCTGCCGCCAGTGCGGCAATGGTAAGTTTCTTCGATCGCATTAAATGGTACTTCCTTTCAGGAAACTTGCAGGCGACAGAGTGATGTCAAACATCATTCTTCATTGCTATGATAATCGAATTCTTCATTATCGTCTGTAAAAAGTTTATGTCCGCGCCTTGGTTTTTTTGTTTTCGACCGGCGGTGCGCATTTATAAAGTCGAAATCATCATATTCTCTCTTCATCTTTTTCAGCACTTTTTTTTCTGGTTTCTGGATTCTCACCTTTCATTCTCCTTTGTATACAAAGAAAAATCGATAAAATAAACAGACTCCTACCTTGCTTATGCCAAGTTTGCTGTGTTTTGTCAAGAGGGTGTACCCTTTACGGGTGCGACATCTGAGTTGTTCGATTCTCCGTCAGCCCGCGCAGGCGGGAATCTAATTTTAAACGGCTTAGATCCCTGCTTGCCCCCATCCGGGGACAAGCACAGGGATGACTTACAAGCCGCTGTCCCTTGAATTCAAATGCGACGGAGGATCAGGGACGGGTGGCGATGACAACTGCCCGCACTGGTGCAGGCAGACCTTCAATTGTCAGGTCGGAATTTTTTGGGTCAAGACATTTATCAAGCGATTCCCCGGGCATCCAGGGGGTGGCTCTCTGCTCTTCATAAGTGGTTTTCGTTGCATCGGCAACTCTTACATCGACAAATCCTGCCTTGGTAATCCATTTGCGTAGAGCCGACACCGAAGGAATGAACCAGACATTGTTCATTCTTGCGTAGCGATCATGCGGTACAAGAACCTGGTTCTCGTCGCCGGTTATTACAAGAGTTTCGAGAATCAGTTCCCCGCCCCGGCGCAACAACATTTTCAGGCTTCTGAGAAAATCAAAGGGTGAACGGCGGTGGTAAAAAACTCCCATAGAAAAAACCGTGTCAAAAGCTTCCATGTTTTCGGGGAGGTCTTCAAAGCCCACTGGCAAAAGAAAAGTGTCTGCCACCCCCAGATATTTCTGTATTGCTGTAAACTGGGCCAGAAAAAGCATTGAAGGGTCAATGCCAATTGTTAGAGCTGCTCCTGCTCCGGCCATGCGAAAGAGGTAATAGCCGTTACCGCATCCGACATCTAGAACCTTGCGGCCTCGCAGATTGCTGATATGCGGCCCGACTCTTTCCCACTTCATGTCACAGCGCCATTCGCTGTCGATAAAGGTTCCGCAGATATCAAATGGGCCTTTGCGCCAGGGCTGCAGCTGAAACAGTGCCTGCTCGAGTATTGCAGACAATTCGGCCGGTGTGGGCCCGGTTCTGACGGCAGACACAACTCTGCGGTCAATTTCGGCCCGGCAGTCAGCCAGTTCTGGAAGCATCTGCAATGCTGCCAGCCAGCCGGGCAGGTTGCCGTCAGGCTTTTTTACAGCCGTTTCAACGGCGACCTGCAGATGTTTCTGCCATTTTTGCAGGCCGTGGCGGTTCAGCGCCTGATAAAATTCTGAAAAATCAAAGGGGCTGATCATTTTATTGCCAGCATCGACATGAAGTTGAAACACTGAAACCAGACGTCGGCGCTGCTGAAACCCGCATCCAGCAGACGCTGGGAGTGGACTTCTATGGTTTCCGGGATCAGCACATTTTCGAGAGCATTGCGTTTCTGGCTTATTTCAAGATCGCTGTAGCCGTTGGCTTTTTTAAAGGCGTGATATACATCGATCAGAAGCTCGTTAACATGCTGATTATTGAATTTTACTTTTTCAGAAAGAATCAGGATGCCTCCAGGCAGCATGCCGGCAGCGATTTTTTCAAGAAGCGGTTTTCTCTGTGCCGGGTCGATAAACTGCAGGGTAAAATTCATTACCACCACCGAGGCATTTGTGAAATCGCAGCTACTGACATCGGCGCAGATAAATTCCATTCTGGCGGCGTCTTCAGGGTGGCTGGCGATCTGCCGGCAGCGCTCGATCATCGCGCCTGAATTGTCGATGCCGACAATCCGGCAGTTGTTGACTTTCAGCCCCTTGAGCATGGCCAGTGAACTGGCGCCGAGCGAACACCCAAGGTCATAAAGATTTGAGCCGGGCTGAGCGTATCGGGCGGTCAGGGTTTCTATCATGTTGATAATCGCCGGGTAACCGGGGATCGATCTTTTCAGCATGTCGGGAAATACCGCCGCAACCCTGTCGTCAAAAACAAAATCCGCGGGTTTTTCGATTATTTCCGCAAAAATTCGGTCTCTGTTCGTTTCAGACATGAAAAATGCGCCTCAATTTGAAATGAGACGCATTATAGCAGCAGGCCGACAATAAGTCTATCTGCCCGGCTGAGCTTTGCAGGGTAAACGTAAACTTTTTTCTTTCCAACAGCGTGTTACGGCATGTCAG
>DAOQWI010000079.1:0-12019 GCA_035342015.1 Candidatus Ozemibacteraceae bacterium
GTCGCAGTTGAACGCATAAAAGGCATTCTGTTACAGAAGGCCGCAACAGATCCGCCGGCAATGATCAGCATAGTCAGAGGGTCGCCGACAAAGGTTTCCCAGAAATAATAAAGCCCCTGGCGCAGCAGCAGCCAGTGGGGAATGCCGGTAGAAAGCTTTGCATATGCCGTATTCGGAAAAAGTGCCCCGTAATAAATCAGCGAAAAGGCCGACCAGGCAAGCAGCGGCCCGCAAAGCAGCAGCAGGCTGCCGGCCAGCGAACGGCCATTTCCACGAAACTGCCTGATCAGAACAAGTGCCGGCAATAACCCGATCAGCAAAAAATCATGGCGGCAAACCGGCAACAGGGCAAAGGCCCAGAGACTGCGCCTGAAAAGGGTTTCCGCACGAGGTGAGACAGGGTCGATCTTCACGGCTTCGAGCCCGTAAAAGAACGCAAGGGCTACCAGCAGATAGGCCAGTATGTTTTCGAGGCCTGAAGTGGTAAAGTCGAAAAAGGCATTCGAGCCGGCAGCCAGGCAAAGAAAAACTGCACAGCTGCGGCTGTCGCCAAAATATCTGCGTATTCTCAAACCCAGGATTAAAAACAAAACCAGCGACAGCAGAAAAAAGTTGAAAAAATGATCGGACGACACCGCCCGCGAAATAGCCAGCAACCAGTACCACAGAGGGCTGGTGTAAGCCTGCACTCTTTCGTGCGGGTTCCAGTTCGGGCCATTGCCGGCATAAAGCTGCTCTATCGACCTGAAAATTATATAGGCATCGTCGCAGACCCAGGCATTTTTTATGAATATCAGCAGCAGTAATCCGGCAATTATGCTGCAGATGAGTTTCCATCTGCGCTGTTCAATCATCTCAAGCATGAAAACCTCACATTAAGACCACGTTTGCGAAATTCTAACACATTCCGGCTGATAAAAATGCAGTAAAAATCAAAACATGTTTACGACCGGTAGCAATTCTGCTATGTTTTCAGGGTTTGAAGATAACGCACGAGGTGACTTATCAGTCGTTCATTTGAAAAGATTCTCATCAGGCCGCAGACCAGTATACTCGATACTCTGCGGGTCATCGACGACACCGCCTTCGAAATCGCTCTGGTGGTTGATGAGCAACTGCAGCTGATCGGCACGGTAACCGACGGCGATATCCGCCGCGGCATCATTCGCGGTGCCGATCTCACCAGTCCGATCGAAAGCCTGATGAACCGCCGGCCGATCACCGCTGCGCAGAACACGCCCGACGATGAACTGCTGTTTCTGATGACCAACCGTTCGATCAAACATCTGCCGGTAGTTGATCGTCAGATGCGCGTGGTCAGACTGGTGCAGCTCAAGGATCTGATTTCGCGCAAACCACGGCCAAACCTGGCGGTAATCATGGCTGGTGGGCTTGGTTCACGCCTCGGCGAAATAACCCGCGAAACGCCAAAACCTCTGCTGCCGGTTGGTGGCAGACCGATTCTGGCAATCATCATCGAGCAACTTCGCCGGCACGGCATCGAAAACGTTTTTGTTTCCATCAACTACAAAGCCGAAAAAATTCGTGGTTATTTTGCCGAACACCCGGTTACCGGTGTAAATCTGAGTTTTCTCGAAGAGGAGAAATTTCTCGGCACTGCGGGCTCGCTGTCGCTGCTGCCAGAACGCCCGGCAGAGCCTTTTATTCTCATGAACGGCGACATTCTCTCACCGATCAATTTCGGCAGTCTGCTTGAATTTCACCAGACCGGCGCCAAACCGCTTACGGTCTGCACACGCGAATTCAATTTTCAGATACCTTACGGGGTATTGCAGATGCGTGGCGATGAACTGATCGATATTGAAGAGAAGCCATCACACAGCATCTTTATCAATGCCGGCGTGTATGTCGTCGAGCCGGCAATGCTCGATCATGTAATGCCGGGAGAAAAACTCGATATGCCTGATCTCATAAAACTGGCAATCAGCCGCCTTGGCGGCGTCAGCTGTTACCCGGTCTCTGAATTCTGGCTCGACATCGGCAACCCGCACGATTATTCGAAGGCGCGCGACAGCTTTGCCTCGCTGGCAGGTCAATATGAATACTGACTTTTTTAAAGACAGAACGGTGGCCGTAACCGGTGCGGCCGGCTTTATCGGCAGTCACCTGACCGAGGCGCTGCTGGCCGCCGGTGCCCGCGTCAAAGCATTGACCCGTTATAATTCAAAGTCAGATACTGGCTGGCTGGCCGCAACCGCACCCCACCCCGCCCTTACCATTATTGCCGGCGATATTCGCGACCCGTTTATGGTCGACCGTCTGGTCGATGGCTGCGATACGATCTTTCATCTGGCGGCTCTGATTGGCATACCCTTCTCTTATACAGCGCCGCAGAGCTACGTCGAAACCAACATCAACGGCACCCTCAACATTCTCGAAGCGGCCAGAAGGCACAAAACAAGACTCACGCTGCTTACTTCGACCAGCGAAGTATACGGTACAGCACTGCGGGTGCCGATCGATGAAGAGCACCCGCTGCAGGCGCAATCGCCCTACTCTGCCAGCAAAATTTCGGCCGATATGCTCGGTAACTCATATCACTGCGCTTTCGGTCTGCCGGTGACCATCGTCAGGCCTTTCAACACTTTCGGGCCACGCCAGTCTCTGCGGGCGGTCATACCAACCATCATCGCCCAGGCGCTGCAAAGCCGTTGTGTCAAACTCGGTGACACGCGGCCGGTAAGAGATTTCAATTTTGTCACTGACACGGCAGCAGGCTTTATGGCTGCTGCCCGGTACGCACCCGGGCGGGCCGAAGTTTATAATCTGGCGACCGGCAGTGCCAGAACAATCGGCGAAACTGCTGATCTGATCGCTGATCTGGTCGGCAGCAGAATCGAAATCGTGCATGACGCCAGCCGCGACCGGCCGGCCGACTCAGAGGTAATGCGCCTGCTCGGCAACGCCGAAAAGGCACGCCGTGACCTTGGCTGGCAGCCTGCTGTCGATTTCAGAACCGGTCTGCAGAAAACCGTTGAATGGGTGCGGGAAAACCTGCAGACATACGCTGACGCCGCCAGCTTCAAGAGTTAAACATGCCCAGTAATTTTCTGAAACGTTTTACAACCCGGCCGATCATCATTGCCGAAGCCGGCGTCAATCATAACGGCAGTATCGAACTGGCTCGACGCCTGGTTGATGCGGCAGCCGAAGCCGGGGCCGATATCGTTAAGTTTCAGACGTTCAAAGCCTTTGAATGTACCGGGCAGTATGCCGCTACGGCTCCATACCAGCAGAAAGTGGCGGTAACCGACCAGTATCAGCTGCTGAAGAGTCTCGAACTCGATTTTGCCGATTTTGGCGATCTGAAAGACTACGCCGAAAGCCGCGGCCTGATGTTTCTTTCAACGCCTGACGGGCAGTTAAGTCTCGACCTGCTCTGCGGTATCGGCTCGGCAGCCATAAAAATCGGGTCTGGCGAACTGACCAATCTGCCGTTTCTTGCGGCCATCGGCTGCAAAAAAATACCGGTAATTCTTTCGACGGGCATGGGCACGCTTGGAGAAGTACAAAAGGCAGTAACCAGCCTGCGTGATACCGGGGCCCCCGAAATCATTCTGCTGCACTGCACGACCGAATACCCGGCACCTGCCGATGAAACCAACCTTAGGGCCATTGCCACCATGCGTCAGGCATTCGATCTGCCCGTTGGTTTTTCTGACCACACCGAAGGTTGCGAGGCTGCAGTTGCAGCAACGGCGCTCGGGGCAGTAATCATCGAAAAACACCTGACTCTCGACAGGGGCATGCCCGGGCCAGATCACGCGGCATCGATGCAGCCGGAAGAATTTGCCGCAATGGTCAGATCCGTCAAAAGAACTTATGCCATGCTTGGTGACGGCATAAAACAGCCAACCCGCAGTGAAGAACAGAATTTGCCGCTTGTCAGACGCGGGCTGGTCGCTGCCCGCGATTTGCGCGCCGGCGACATCATCGATGGCCGCAATGTCGCCATAAAACGGCCGGCGGCCGGCATTCACCCTGAACTGTTGCCACAGACAATGAACCGCCGGCTGCTCAAAGATATTGCCGCCGACGAACCCCTTACCTGGCAGCATCTTGGCGAGGTCGTCGATCTTGCACCTTGAGTTCATAACGCAAAAAGAACGCTGGCAGCAGATTTTTACGCAGCTGCCCGAATTCAGCGGCAAAATTTACTACAGCTACGCCTGCCACGCTGCGACTGCGGCAAATGGCGATGACCAGCCGGCGGCCCTGTTTTTTTCCGCCGGCAGCAACGGCCGGGCCTTTTACCCGTTTCTGATGAAGCGGGTGCCCGAAGCAGTCGGCGGCAACGGCGAAGTCGATCTCGAAACCGCCTATGGCTACGGTGGCCCTGTGTTTTTCGATCTGAACACAGAGCAGATCGACGAATTTTACCGTCAGATGCGCAGCTGGGCCACAGCAAACCACGTTGTCGCTGAATTTATCAGGTTCAATCCGCTCACCCCCTTTCAAACCTGCGTAGACCCGGCCTGCCAGGTCAGTCATAACCGCATCACCGTCAGCATCGATCTTACAAATGGGCCGGAAGCCGTCTTAAACAGCTGTTCAGCAGCTCGCCAGCGCAACTGGAAAAAGGGCACCCGACTCGGCCTGAGCGTTCGCCGTCTGGCTGACCCGGCAGAGTTTGTGCCGCTATATACGCAAACCATGCAGCGCCTCGCGGCCAGGTCATATTACCGCTTCCCGCAGCAGTATTTCGCTGCGCTCGCTGCTCTGTCCGAAGATAGCTGTTTTTATGCCGGTGCCTTCACCGACGATGGTCGTCTGGCTGCTGCTGCCATATATCTGCTTGATCCGACCAGCGCCCATTACCATCTTGGCGCCTCAGACCCGCAGCTGCTGCATACCCAGGCAAACTCTTTTCTGATGCTCGAATTTGCCCGCAGACTCTGTGGCTCAGGCCGACAACTGCTGCACCTGGGTGGCGGGCTGTCGCTTGCCGATGACGACAGCCTTTTCCGCTTTAAATCCGGCTTTTCAGCACGCCGCCATGATTTTTTTATCGGCCGGCGCATTTTCAACCAGCAGAAATACGCGCTGTTTTCTGGGCACTGGCAGAAACTTACCGGGCTGACCCCGCAGATTCTTCTGCATTATCACTACGGAGCCAACGATGAAAACCTTTGACAAACAATGGAATGAAGTGCACGAAACGAGAAACTGGGGCAAATACCCTGCCGAGGAACTCGTCAGATTCATGGCACGAAATTTTCCGGTGGCACGGCGCCATAAAACCATGGTGCTCGATCTTGGCTGCGGCACCGGTGCCAACACCTGGTATCTCTGTCGTGAAGGCTTCAAAACCTTTGCCTTTGACGGCGCTTTCGCCGCTCTACCCAGAGCCAGAGATTTGTGCCACGGCGAGGTTTCACAACCGCATCTGCTGCAGGCTGATGCCGGGCAACTGCCATTCGCCGACGCCAGTTTCGACGCAGTTGTCGAAATCGGTGCTCTCGCGTCAAACAGCACTGCCGGGGTAAATAGCATTCTTTCAGAGATCAGCAGAACCCTGAAGCCCGGCGGCAGATTTTTCGCCTCGGTGCTGTTTACCCGTTCCACAACCGGGTTTGGCACCGGCGAAAAGATTGACGCACACAGCTGGCGTAATGTGGCAGATGGCCCGGTAGTTGGTCTCGGCACCATTCATTTCTTCGACCGGGCAGAAATTAAAAAGCTGTGGCAGCGGCATGGCTTTATAAACCTCGAAATCGACCGCAGCGAAAGAACTGACAGAAACGGTTCGTTCAAAGTCAGCTTCTACATGGTCGCCGCCACCCGCAGTTGATTGCATAACCAGCAAAAAGAGAGCAGCAAATGTCAGATCAACAGTTTTTTATACCACCTCAGACGCAAAAGCCACTGAGTGTCGTGCTCATCGAGCCTGACATTCCGCAGAATACGGGCAATATTGCCAGGCTCTGCGCCGCAACCGGCGCCGAACTGGTTCTGGTCAGACCGCTCGGGTTCAGGCTCACCGATACAGCCTTGCAAAGAGCCGGTATGGACTACTGGAAATCTCTCAACCCGGTCATTTTGAACGATCTCGATGAATTCTTCGAGTGGGCGAACAACAAGCGGGTCTTCTACCTTTCGGCGCACGGCCAGCAAAGCTACACGGCAGCACGCTACCAGTCTGGCGATGCCCTGGTGTTTGGTTCAGAGTCAACCGGGCTGCCGACAAGAGTCTTTGAACACGCAAAAGCAGCGAACAGCCTGATAACTTTGCCAATGCTGCAGAACACCCGCTGTATCAATGTTTCATCAGCGGCAGCCGCTTCGGTGTATGAAGCGCTCAGGCAGATTTATGGCTGGTCGTCGCCGTCCGGGCCTGAAAACCCCTGAGGGCCCGGGCCGGCCGGTTCTTCGCCAGCACCGCCGGCAAATTCTTCGGCAGCCATGGCTTCTATTTCATCATCCATGTTTTCGCCCATTTCCCTGGCCATTTTTTTGGCCCAGGTCGCAAAGGTGCGCGGGTCGTTTTCGTCGATTCCCGACATTTTTGTCGGGTCGGCCAGTGATTCCATTAGCTGTTCTTCGCTGCGAACAGTTTTGACACGAGAAACAAGCCGCGAGGTTTTCTGCGAACCGCAATGCTGGCAGGCGTGAGTTTCATCACGGCTGCTGATCGGGCACAAAACCGTGAACTTTTTCCGGCAGTCAGCGCAACAAAATTCATAAAGAGGCATACCAGTCTCCCTAAATATATTCACACACAGGTCGATTATATGTTAATCTTAGGTTTACAATCAAGATACCTGAAACAATCAAACCAGCCTGAGGAAACCTGATGAGCCGGTCGCCATATGAACTGATCAACAGTACAGACGATGCACTCTGGCGTGAGGGGCTTAACGCGCTTCTGATTGAACATTCTGCCGATGCCGCCCGCGCAATTATCAGCCTTTTGAGCGACAAGGCGTGGCACAAACGTGAAGCTGCCGCCAAAACCCTGCGCGAATGGGGCGAAGACATCAGCGACCTTCTCGAAGGCTCGCTTTCAGAAGCCAACGTTGACCAGTTTTACTGGATTCTCAATATTCTCGGGCATATCGGCAGCGACAAATCGCTGGCCTGTATCAGGCACGTTCTCGTCAGCAAAGATTCTGAACTGCGCGGCTATGCGGTGCGTGCCATTGCCGCCCAGAAAAAGATCGAGAACGCCAGAGCCCTTTACCAGATGCTTAACGACCCGAACTGGGCGGTTCGAAAGCTTTGCTTCGAACAGCTGCTTGGGTTTGGCACCACAATCCTCGACGATCTGCGCAAAATCATTGCAACCCCGGCAAAGATCCCCAACAACAGTGTTATTGCCCTGTTCGTTAAAATCGGCCAGGATGCGGTCATACCTGAACTGCAGAAGTTTTATGATGAGGGCGGGTTTCCGCTGCGTTACGCGATTGTTTCAGCACTCGGCGAACTGGGAACATTACTGGCGATAGATTTTCTCATTCATCGTCTTGCTGACCCTTCCTGGGCAATCAGGCGACTCACGGCCGAACAGCTGCAGAAACTCGGGCCAAAAGTTTTTGACCGATTGACCGCAACTTTCAGTAAAGCTGATTCGCTGATCAGATACGAAATTGTGCGCATTCTCGTAAACCTGCTCGGCGAAAAGTCGATGCCGTTGATTCAACGTCTGCTTTCTGCCAACGACCAGGAACACCGCATGCTCGCCATCGAAAACCTCGCACGTCTCAAAAGCGACGAGGCAACCATGACTCTGATCGGCTGTCTTTCAGACCATGACCGCATAGTTTCCGACTATGCTTCTGACTGTCTGGCCGTCAAACCAAACCTGAATCTTGAGCTGCTGCTGCGCAATCTCGGCACTGAAGACGAAAATCTGCGCTTTCAGATTATCAAGATTATCGGTTCTATCGGTGGTCTGGCCCTGAACCCGATCATCAGAATTCTCGAATCTGGCAACAAACAGGAACGCCTCTTTCTGCTCGGCGTTCTCCAGAAAATCGCCCCGGATCAGAATCTGATCGACGTTCTTATCAAGCTTCTCGGCGACTGCAACTGGCCAGTGAGAAACGCTGCGGCCAACTGTCTGGTCAACTACGGCGAAGCTTCGGTCTCGGCGATCGTCAGGGCCCTGAACGACCCATCTGATGATGTTCAGTTCTGGTCACGTAAAGCTCTGCTCATGATCGGCCCCAAAGCGGTGATCACGCTCAAGAACATCCTCGAAGACGGTACCGAACCGGGCCTGATGCCTCACATCGTTTCGGCCCTGCTGTCGATGAACCACCCTGATGCGGTACCGGCAGTGACAAAATTTCTCGAAAACAGCGACGAATTACGCATTCAATCGGTATTTGCCTCCGTTCCTGATATATCTTCCAAAGACGTGGTCAATACTATTCTCAATCTGCTGACCCACCCCGACGAAAAAGTGGCGCGCTGGCTCTCACAGCTGCTTAAAAAGGCCGAAAATCCAAACCTGCGCCGCACGGTTTTTCTGGGTTTCAGCCATTCAAACGAAACGGTCAGATTTTATGTCTCTGAAGCCGTAGCAAGCTGGAAATCTTTGGCCGAAGCAGATGTAAAAGTGGTTGCCAGACAGCTGCAGGTTGAAAAGAGCATGAAAAACCTGCGCTCCATTATCTCATGCCTGGCCCGCAACCCCTTCCCGACTTCTGTCAAGGCTGTCGAAGATTTTCTACAGACATGCCAGCCCGGAATGATGCTCGACCTGATGCTCGAAACTGCGTCTCATGGGCGCCCTGAGTTTCTGCGCATGCTTGACCAGCTGTTGAACCGCAGGTCAGAAGTAATTACCCTCGATGACGTTGACCGGGTCGGTAAAATTCTCGGGCATGTCTATCACAGCAACCCCGAAGGCCTGGTGCAGGGCCTCACTTCACCGAGCAAGGCTTACCGCTTCTGCTGTATCATTGCACTCGACTCAATTGAAGACCGGCGCATTGCATTCTCAATCATGGAAACATTGATGCCCGATGAGGAGCCTGATGTCATGAAGCGTGCAGTCAAGACTCTGGCACGCTATTTCTTCCATGAAGATTTCAGGCTGAAGGGCGCAGTCACTGACTTCTTTCTCAGCCTCGGCAAGCTTATCACCGAGCCTCTATGCGAACATATCGAAACCCTCGAAAATGAAATCGACCGCAAGGCTCTTGTCGACATGATCGAAAGCGTCGGCGGCTCTGTCGATCCGAACCTGCTGCGCCCGAAAGGCGAAGCAAAAGTCGTTCTCTCTGACAACCACCTCGATGAAGTGCTCGAAAAGAGACGCCAGGCGCTCGAAGAGCTCGAAAAATACGACCAGCTCATCAAGGTCAGCCACACTCTCGACCTGTCGATCATGTTCACCGACGTCAAGGGCTACACCGCATTCAGCAGCAAAGCATCGCTTTCAGAAGTCATGTCGATGCTCAAGCAGCATGATGAAATTCTCAAGCCGGTTTTCGAAAAATACAGCGGTGATGCTCTCAAAAAGATTGGTGACGCGTTTCTGGTGGTATTCGAAAACCATAACAATGCCATACTCGCCGCAATTGAGATTCAGCGTAAGCTTGCTGCCTTCAATCAGACCGTTCCAGAAGAGCGGCAACTGGCGATACGCATCGCCGTTAACAGCGGCTCGGTCATCAGAACCGAAAATGACGTTCTCGGAGACGCAGTGAACCTGGCCTCGCGCCTTGAGGGCGTCGCTGACGCTTTCGAAATCGTCATTTCAGAGAACACCCTGCAGCGTATAAACCGCCAGATATTCGAAATCGAGCCCTACGGTACCCATCAGCTGAAGGGTATCGAAAAGCCGGTCAAATCGTTCAAAATCAAGTGGTAAAGCGCTTACGCTGATACGCGCAAATAAAAAACGGTCTGCTGCATGACTCTGCGGCAGACCGTTTTTTTATCTGTTCTTTCGTCAGTTTCTGGCTCAGCTCTTGGCGGCCTGGCCGGCTGGTCTTGGCGGCTGAGGCAGCGGTTTTTCGGGTTTGCTGACTTCAGAGGTCGGCAAACCGTAAGCTTTGGCGCTGCCCTTGCCGATTCTTTCTTCAAGACGCTTCTGAAAGTCTTTTTTATCTTCGGCGTGTTTCAGACCATCTTCATAAGTGATCTTTTTGCTGACAACAAGATCTTCGAGACACTGATCCATCGTGATCATGCCATCGCCGCGGCTGGTCTGCATGATCGACAGCAGCTGGTCGCTCTTGTCTTCTTTGATACAGCGGCGAACCGGTGTTGAGCCGACGAGAACCTCGTAGGCCAGAACGCGGCCGGCCGACAGATAAGCCGGAACCAGGCGCTGCGAAACGATGCCTCTGAGAGTACCGGCAAGCTGCATTCTGATTGTCTGCTGCACATCGCCAGGAAACGAACCAACGATACGGTGAATCGACTCGTAGGCATTGATCGTATGAAGGGTTGAAAAGACCAGGTGACCAGTTTCTGAGGCGGCAATGGCAAGACTCATCGTTTCGAGATCGCGCATTTCGCCAACGAGAATAACGTCAGGATCTTCACGCAGCGCGCTTCTCAGGGCGTTGGAGAACGAAAGGGTATTGGTGCCAAGCTCGCGCTGACTGACGACGCTGCGCTTATGCGGGTGAACAAACTCGATCGGGTCTTCGATGGTAATGATGTGATCGTAGCGCATGCGGTTAACATGATCGATCATGGCCGCAAGAGTCGTAGATTTACCAGACCCGGTGGCGCCGGTAACGAGAATCAGGCCGGCTTTGTGATTACAGATCTTTTCCATGATCGACTTGTCGATCGAGAGTTCTTCGAAAGTCGGAACCGTATTCGGAATGATACGAAAGACACCCGCCATACCGTTTTTCTGCATGAAGACGTTAACGCGGAAACGGGCGCAGTCAGAAATTTCGTATGAAAAATCGAGTTCCATGCGCTCATTGAATTCGCGCTTTTGCGCGTCGTTCATGATCGAAAACAGCAAAAACCGGCTTTTTTCGGGAGTAATGGTTTCGAATGTGGTTCTGACGAGCTCACCGTGTACCCTTATGCTTGGTGGCAGGCCGATAGAAATATGTAAGTCGGAGCCCTTTTCTTCGTGCAGGTAGTAGAGAAGTTCTTTGAGATCGGTGATGTTCTCTTTTGCAAATTTGCGACGCAGAACGCGGGTTTCGACATTTTCGGGCCGCAATGAATCGAGAGTTATCTTTTCGTTTTTAAGAACTGCGTCAAGCTGATCTTCAGACAGCTTCGAAACGAGTGAGATCATGCGGTCCTTGTCGACATCAGATGAGCTGTCAAAAAGATTCAGAAACGAAGTGACGCCGAAGTAGTCGCGACGTTTGAGAATTTCGCGAGACCACCAGGCAATATCGGCGCTGTTATCGAAACAGGCCGAAACCAGTTCTTTAAGAAACGCCTTGCGTGGCTGGCGCGACAGGTTTTCGACAATCGTGTGCCTGATAGAGAGGTCTTTATCGTCGAGCTTGAGCAGCAGCAGCCCGGCAATCAGCTCGAATTTCTGCAGTTTTGAAATTGCTTCGATAGCGCAGGTACGCACCAGCGTGTTTTTTGAATTGTCGATCAGAAAAAGCAGCGGTCGCAGCGCTTCTTTTGAACCAATTACTCCGAGAATCTTGAGAACCTGTATGATCAGGTCTTCGTCTTCGGTATCGAGACAGGCCAGCAGAGGGTCAACCGCGTGCACCCCAAGCTGCACGATAATGCGGTGGGCATAATCCTGAATGAATATCGACTCATCCTTGATGAACGGCAATAGCTCGGTGATGACCGAAGGGTCACGCACTTCGCCGAGAGCGGTCAACAGATAATACTTGGTATCCTGGGTTGGCTGGCCAAATTTTTCATGAACCAGCTTGACGACCTCAAGACCCAGCACCCTGCCAAGCAGATTCATCATGCTTAACCTGGTATCTTTGCTGGCAGTCGGAAAAATCGCAAGAACGTGCGGCACGACTTCGCGGCCCCAGTTGCTGAGCGCTTTTATCGATTCCTGCCTGACGACCATGGATTCGTCATCGAGAAG
>DAOQWI010000079.1:12119-14397 GCA_035342015.1 Candidatus Ozemibacteraceae bacterium
CGGATTTCGTCGTTTTCACGACTGTTGAGAATGTCGAGCAGTTCTTCCTGGCGGATGAATCCGAGTTCAATGAGAATAAAGAAGGCCCAGAATCTGACGGTCATGTCAGAAGACAGCCTCAGAGCCGGCAAAACATCTTTAAGAATAGTCGGGTAGTTTATGACGATCTGAACAGCTTTTTTCTGAATACTCTCAAACTTGCTGGCAAGAGCTATCGGCAGGGTTGTCGAAATGACCTTTTTCTGCTTTTCTGAGTTCTGCGACTGCAGCAGCGATGCGAGCTTATCCAGGGCGTGTTCGTTATCAAGAAAGTCGTGGCTTCTCAGTTTATCCTGTAGACTGAGCAGGATTTCCTCTATCATAAACTGCGTTCCTTGGCTTCTTTAATGTGTGAGTCAAAACAGCTCAGAGAATTATATCAGTTATTCACCATAGATGGGGATTTTTTTTAAAAACTGCACACCGGCAGACCAGGTAATTTTAGAAGATGGCGATTTCCGGTCAGAAACATGGCAGCGCCGGCGGCAACAGAGCAGCAATAAGCCTGCAGCGACATTTCCCCGGCGGAGTGCGGTAGTTCAAGGGATCTCTTGAGAGCATCTTCATTGAATGGCGCCAGCTCAAAAACATTCTGACCAAGAATGAATTCATTGATCCGGCTAAGCTGGGCATGACTGCGACCTGCCCGCCGCAAAATCCAGAATGCCAGAGGAACGGCAAGAATAAGCCCCTCAGCCCTGCCAACCAGGGAAAAAATTTCAGCAGCACCAGGCCCATCGGTCAGCCAGACCAGAAGGGGCTCGGTGTCAAATGCCAGCAAGCCCTCGTTGAATGAAATTGCGCGACCTGCCCTGACGATTTCGGGTGGTTTTACATAGCCTTTCAGAATGCCACGGCCGGCAATGAACCTTTCGCGCCAGTAGGCCGAGCGCTCACCGTAACTGATCGAATACACCGCACCGCGCCTTTGTGCCAGCCAGGCATCAACATCGGATTCAAGAAACACCGTTTTTCGGCCGGCATGCCTGGCCAGCGAGGCGAATTCCGGCCGGTGATTAGGCGAACTTGGCGATACCCATGCCTGTACCGTGTGACGTGATACGCGAAGTTTTTCAGATATTTCATTAAGAGTCAGTAATTTTTCGCTGCTCATTTAAATATCTTACAATATATTGCAGTATTTTTCAATACACGAGAAACCCGCGTCAGAAGCCAACTTTCTCAGCCACCACGATTTCCGCGAATCCTTTACTGATGTTGCCCGACGCACCACACCATAGCGACTACCCTGATCAAAAGCGGCAACAACAAACTTTTTCGGCTATGCCTCTGATCAGCAAGGAGTTTTTTCCTGACAGCAAGCTTGACCGTAAAACGGTTTTCGGTTAATATGACCGAACCAACTTAACTTTTTACGGAAATATTTCGGAGGTACAGTTTCAATGTCTATGGTATCTATGAAAAGCCTGCTTGAAGCAGGTGTACACTTTGGTCATCAGACCAGAAGATGGAACCCGAAGATGGCCAAATACATCTTCACCGCCCGCAACGGCATTTACATTATCGACCTGCAGAAGACCACCAAGCTGCTTGACGAAGCATGTGACTTCATCAAAAGCGTCGTGCGCGAAGGCAAACCGATTCTTTTCGTCAGCACCAAGCGTCAGGCCCAGGAAATCATCAAGCAGGAAGCAGAACGCTGCGGCATGTTTTTTATCAATTACCGCTGGCTCGGCGGCATGCTGACTAACCACGTCACCATCGAAAAACGCATCGCCCGCCTCAAAGAACTCAACGACCTCGTTGACAGCGGCAAAATCGAATCTTACCCGAAAAAAGAAGCTTCCAGAATGCGCAAAGAACGTGAAAAACTCGATCGCGCTCTCGGCGGCATCAAAGATATGAAGGGCATGCCCGGCGCTATCTTTGTCATCGACCCGCACAAAGAAGCTATCGCCGTTGCAGAAGCCAGAAAAGTCGGTATCCCCATAGTTTCTGTCGTAGACACCAACTGTGACCCCGACAACATCGACTTCGTCATCCCCGGCAACGACGACGCCATCAGAGCTGTGAAGCTGGTAACCAGCCTGATCTCTGATTCAGTTCTCGAAGCCCTCGAAGGCAAATCCTTCGGCGAACTCCGCGAAACTGCAGAAGTTGAAGCCGGCATGAATGAAGATGTCGATATGGCTTCAGCCCTCGGCATGGTCGCTGGTTCTGACGACGCAGACGATAAACTCGTTATTGACTAATTAAGCTACAGAAGCGAAAGGTGGAA
>DAOQWI010000080.1:0-5051 GCA_035342015.1 Candidatus Ozemibacteraceae bacterium
TCTTTAACGTCGGGGTACATTCTGGCATTGGCGAGATTGCCTGCCAACCGCTCTTTCAGCCGCCCATAAGCACAGGCATAATCCGGATGGTTGTGCAAAAAATCACGGAACAGCAGCGGATAACGCTGATTGACCCGACCGGCCATTCTTACATGCACATTGGTCGGGCGATGACCCGCCGGCGGCTTGAAAAACCATTTACGCCACTGTTCAGGGTCGGCGCTCTGCCCCGGCGGCACATGATCGGCAACCGCAATTTCTGAACGGGCGAAACCCATTGCGGTCATTGCGGCCAGCAGATCGTCATTCAGATCGCTGACGGTGATCTGAACATCTATGATGTCTTTGGCAGCCAGGCCCGGCACCGAGGTCGAGCCAATGTGGTCGATGCGCAGAGCCAGTTTACCAAGTCCGACTGCCAGTCGTGCACTGATAGTCGCGAATTCTTCCGGCCAGTGTGGGTCATATTTTTTAATAAGCCTTCTGACACCCTGCCATTGGCCGGCTTCAACCAATTCAACACAGGTTTCAACCGCGATCTGAAGGCCTCTGGTGATTTCGGGCAACGACAGGCCAACAGCAGTGTTTGTATCGATCTGCGGCATCGCTCGATTTGCAAGCATTTCCGGGGTTGCGGGCACGTGTATAAACCCGCCCATGATTTGAGGCATTTCGTTGGCAATCAGGTGCATCAGCCTGAACATGACGTCATTACAGACAAATGTGCCGGCTGAATCAGATATTGAGACTCGAATGCCTGCCATAGTGATTTTTTCAATGATCTTTCGCATCGGCAGGCCGGTAAAATAAGCATTTGGCGCCGAATAATCAATTACGCGGTCAACAGGCTGAAAGCCGTCATTATCAGCTATCCGTGCGTCATCAACATTGATTGCCACACGTTCAACGCTGATACAGTCTCTTTTTGCCGCCAGCCCCGTGCATATTACGATTTCCGGCCGCAATTCTCTGATCGCACTTTCAACCGCCGCCCAGGCACCTCCGAAAGAAACCGGCAACAACAGCTTATGCAGCCTGAAACCACCGGCATGCCCGGGCAACCTTTCAACTCCCTGCCACGAAGAATTCACGACAAAGCCTTCAAAAGGCGCAAAACCCGTTACCAGTACGATTTTTTCTTTCATTAAACAGGCTCCCGCACAAATTTATGCCCCGGCCAACGGCCGAATCAATATACCAGACCCTCACCGATAATTAAATACCACCGGCATATCAGGGCAAATTCTCGCTTAATTATCTCCGGACTCCAGTTTCGGCAGGCCAGGCGATTACATCAGCGATGCTTGTTTTACCAGAATGACAGAAGTAGCGACAATGACTGCCATGCCGCAATACGTCGTTCAGGCAGAATTTAAGTTTCTGCTTTCACTGACCAATATATCTGAAATCATTCTTCAGGGAGGCAGCAGAAACGGAGAAGACGGATCGTGGCGTCTGCAGTTGGCGACAACTCTGACCGTACCCTTGTTGGCATAACAGTATCGGCAGCCTGCCGGGCAGGTTGAGTAAGCACCTATGTCGACACTCGCGACACAGCCGCAGCCAGGCCGCTGATTGCGATCGCGCGGCAGCTCGAGCTTTCGACCGGCAAGCTCAGAAATAATCCGGTCATCGACACAACGACCCGGTTGAATATTAAATCGCCGCAGATCGACTGGCTCACAACAACTTTCGATTGGCAGCCCGAATTGTGCCGCTGTTTCTGCAAAGCAGTCGGCGATTTCGGCAAACATTTCTTCTGAAAATGGCATTGCCTCCAGTTCACGCAAGCCAGGCACAGCACCACGATAGGCATCGACAAAGCTGATAACCACGCGGCGAGTTTTCCCTGCCAGAGCCTGGCAATACGTGGCAAAACTGCGTTTATGCCATGCAATGCTGTATTTTGATGAAACCACAATCGGGTCGTAGCGCCATACGACCCGGGACGCGCCAACAGTCTGCGCCAGCGCCGAAAAAGTTTTCAGCAGTTCGCTCTTTTCTGGCAAACCCGGCTCGACATCTTTGTCATACGGGTTCAACGTAAACTGAAAATAGAATTTATAACCCTGCAACGCACCCAGGCGCTGCAGTAATGGCGCCGGGCTCTTGCTCCAGAACACAAAACAATCGACGTCTTCTGGCCGCAGCGACACTTCACGAATCTGTCGCGGATTGAACGGATTCGCAACTCTGACAAACCCCGCCGCCAACCGGTTAAAAAACCAGTCAGAGTAATAAGCAGGTATATCCGTACGGCGGCTGGCACTGATTATCATCTATCGGCGCCCTTCATAATTAGCAGAAACAAATCAGCAAACCTCTTTACGGCAATGTCAACTGGCTCAATATAACACCTGTAAAGCCCTTTCCGTCAATGCCCCTCATGCGTTCGCACACCGATAAGATCTGGAACAAATTTTACTGGAGCCGTCGGACATCATCTATTTCTGATGCTGCCAGGCATCGCAGACCTGCTGTCTGCAAAGAACGCCCGATAAATAAACCAGGTCGACGAACCGAATTAAACTTTATTTATGCGGTAATCAGTAATTTCGGTTGCCAATAAAGCGAAAAATTACCCCGCCGGGTGCGGTAAAAATTTGCTGGTTTTGCCGTCTTTCATTAGAATTTAAAAAATAACCTGAAACATCAGGGTGAAAACTTTCGCTGTAATTTCAAGTATTCTTCAGAAAAGGCAGGAGCTGTCTGATGAAAAAACTGTCGGGACTTAAGGGATTTACGGTCGGCGTTTCGCTGGTGCTTCTCTCTCAGGGTGCTCCCTGCATTGCAGCAGACAATATTCAGTCAGCCTACAATGATATGCAGCAGAAACTGACCGAATATCGTGACGCGGTGTGCAGTCAAAACGACCTCAATGCCGTCACCCTTAAACGCGATGCCTATTTCAAAGCGAAACAGGCTTACGAAAAGCTCCGCCAGGCCGGCAACCAAAGCATCGACAACATCAGACAGGCTGCTCCACAAATTCGCCAGGCAGCAGCGCCCGCAACCACTTCTGACAAAGGAGACACACAGACACTGAATACCGCAACCGGCATCGACCGGGCAGTGCAGAAGGCCGCCAGTGGCGCAAAGGTCAGCGAGAAAGATCTTGATATTTCGTTCAAAGAAACCAATGACAACTCGCTTGAGCTGCAGACCGGCGAAACCTTCTGGCAGTCAGTTACCCGTGATCTGCAGGCCGCAAAAAAGAGCATCACGATTCAGATGTTCGGCATGGAAGCCGACAAAACCGGTTGGGAATTCGCCCGCCTGCTGGCAGAAAAAGCAAAGCAGGGCGTCGAGGTCATACTGGTCGCCGACAGGTCTGGTGCCCGCATGGGCGGCTTGAAAAACCTGACCTCGAAGACCGAAGAAGAAAAACTTTTCGATTTTTACCGTCAGAACGGTGTCAAAGTCGTTTTTTACGACAGAGTCAGCAAAGCCACTTCGGTCGGGCAGAAACTTGACTTTTTTCATTTCGACCACCGCAAGAAATTCATTATCGACGGCCAGGTCGGCTATGTCGGAGGCTACACCCTGCAACAGGAATCGCGCGAAAAGAAGCATGACATGATGGTGCGCTGCCAGGGCTCGGTGGTCAACCAGATGCAGACCGGGCTGCTGCTCAGCTACCTGTACAACGGCGGTAAACTGCAAGACAAAGACGCGGCAGCCATTCGCGAGCGCTTTTTCCCAAAACCTGCAGTTAAGGGCACTTCGAACGCCAGAATCACCTACAATATTCCGCGCGGCGTTCATGATGTGCATGATGATTATAAGAAGCAGATCGATTCTGCCAAAAATTACCTCTATATCATCAATCCATACATCACCAACAACGATCTGATAGACCGCCTGGCAGCCGCTGCCAAACGCGGTGTCGACGTGCGCATCGTGCACCCGGCCTCGGCCGAGAACCCGCTCAATGACGCCAATACCCGGTTTCATTTCGACAAGTTTCGCAAAGCCGGCGTAAAAATCTATCTTTACGAAGGCGAAAAAGGCCTGGGGAAAGTGCATGCGAAGGGCCTGATCGCCGACGACAATTTTGCATCGATCGGCAGCTGCAATATGGATACAATGGCGCTGCGCCACAATTACGAGTCGAATGTCGCCTCAAAAGACCCGGAATTCGTTAAAAAGGTCAAAAAAGATCTTTTCGAAAAGGATTTTACGGTCAGTAAGCTTTACGAGCCGCCGAAAAGCCTCTGGGAAAGAATCAAAATCAAGGTTAAGGGCGGCGCATCTGAGTTGCTCGACCGCTGGGACTGACCCCGCCACAGCCTTAGAGCCGGAATCCAGAAGTTCAATGCGATTGCCCTGACCGGCATTTCGCGCATGAATGGCATTTTGTCCTATGCTATCATTGCGAAATGATAAATTCACAGACACAGCAAACAACAGACCTGATAGTTGCAGGAGCCGGGCCAGCAGGCATGGCGGCGGCAATTGCAGCGGCGCGGCAGGGCGCAAAGGTTCTGCTGCTCGAAAAACTGTCTTCGCCTGGCGCCAAGCTCAAAGCCACCGGTGGCGGGCGCTGCAATCTGGCAAGCAACCTGAGCAATGAAGAAATAATGCAGCGGTTCGGCCGCGACGGGCGTTTTATGACCCCGGCTCTGCAGGCCTGTGACTGCAACAGACTGATCGAGTTCATGGCCGAAATCGGCGTTGCATGTCATATTCCTGATGGTATGCGGGTTTTTCCGAAAGATCATAACGCCGGCACGGTTCTGTCGGCACTTGAAGCCGAAATCAGACGTCTTAACATCGAGCTTCATTGCTCACAGACAATCGACGCCCTGGTTATCGAAGCCGGTAAAATCAGGGGTGTAAGCTGCAACAAAAAGCTTTTTTCGGCCGAAAGTGTCGTTCTTGCAACCGGTGGCAGAGGCTACCCGGCGCTGGGCTCTGATGGCAGCGGGCTTAAACTGGCAGCGGCTGCGGGTCATACCGTTACCGAACTGTTTCCGGCGATGCTGCCGCTGCAGACCCGTGAAACATGGGTAAAAAACTGCCGGGCCGACACGATCGGCAAAGCCGAGATA
>DAOQWI010000080.1:5151-14208 GCA_035342015.1 Candidatus Ozemibacteraceae bacterium
CCGTGAAACATGGGTAAAAAACTGCCGGGCCGACACGATCGGCAAAGCCGAGATACGCATCGACCTGCCCGAAGCCAAAAAGCTGCATGCCCGTGGAGACCTGATATTCACTTCTGACGGCATTCGTGGGCCGGTGGTTCTTGATTTCGCCCGCGAAATAACGCCACTGCTCGCCAGATACGGAGAGGTTCCTCTGCTCGTCAACCTGATAAAAGGTATGAACGAAGAAGAACTGAGAAAGCACATCGATAACAGGCGCAGAACAGAGCCGAAGCTGACGGCGGCACAAGCCCTGTCTGGCCTGCTGCCTGAACCACTGGCGGCAGAATTATGCAGCCAGGCCGGACTCGATCTGGCAAAGCCTCTTAAAGACCAACCCGGCAGTAACCGCGACCGCCTGCTCAAACTGCTGGTCGCCACTCCGCTGACCGTGATCGGGCACGCTGGCTGGGAAGCAGCCATGGTCACCCGCGGCGGCGTTTCACTCAAAGAGATCAGACCCGAAACTCTTGAAAGCCGGCTGATCAAAGGCCTGTATTTTTGTGGCGAAATCGTCAATCTCGACGGCCCATGCGGCGGCTATAACCTGCACTGGTGTTTTGCCAGCGGCCTGCTCGCCGGTTTTCATGCCGCAGATACAGTAATCGAAAACAAAACGCCGGCTTAATTCTGTGCCGCATTTAAGCTGGCAACTCTGATTTCGGGATGTTGCAGAATTCACTGTTTCAAACTCTGTGCGGTTCTGCAGTCGATTCACATTTTTATCTGATTGTTGTAAAATAACACGGAAGATTTACATTTCACGGAGGTTACAATGCAGAAGGAACGTAAAGCAAAGGTTATTGAAGTGCTCAACAAAGCCCGCTCAATGGAACTGCACGCGATTCATCAGTATATGAATCAGCACTACGGTCTCGACAATTCCGACTATGGTGAACTGGCAGCCAACGTCAAGCTGATCGCCATCGACGAAATGCGCCATGCAGAAGCATTTGCCGAAAGAATCAAGGAACTCGGCGGCGAACCGACCTCTGACCTGGCCGACAAGGTTAAAAAAGGCCAGCAGGTCAAACAGGTTTTTCCGTTTGACGCCAAACTTGAAGACGACACCCTCGACGCCTACAATCAGTTTCTCAACGTCTGCCGCGAAAATGGTGACAGCATTTCAATGAAACTGTTTGAAACCATAATTGATGAAGAACAGGCTCATTTCAACTATTTCGACAACGTTAACGGCCATCTCGAAAATCTTGGCGACACTTATCTCGCCCGCATCGCCGGCACCCCGGCCGATACCGGCCCGGCCTCAAAGGGCTTTGTAACCCAGAACGCCGCCTGATTTTTTCTGATATCAAAGGGGCTGTTTCACCGAAATATGAAACAGCCTCTTTTTATATTGCGTTAAATCGACAGCAGGCGTATTCTGAGCCAATGCTCTGCGCACTGATTTCTGCAGAATAGGCGGCACACCATGAGATTTTTTCTTTTTCTTATCGTTCTGACAATATTTTTGTCTCAGCCGGTCTATGCCGGCAGTCCGAAAGACAAGGAACTTTTCGACAAGGCTTCTGAACTGACGTATGAAGGCCAGCTGAAAATGGCCGAAAAGATGACCGGCCAACTGCAGGATAAAGAAAAACCAGGCGCAAATGCCTCTGAAGATGGCACTTCAATGTTCATGACCATGATCTGGGGCGCAATCGGCACAGGTTATTTCATATTCGGCAAAAAACAGTCGAGATTCACTTTTCTGATCTGTGGAGTCGGGCTGATGGTTTTTCCGTTTTTCGTTTCAGACTTTATGGTCATCATGATTCTGGGGCTCGTCATGACACTGGCACCATTTAAAATCGAATTTTAAGACCAGCATCTTCTCTGCAGTCTCAGTTGTCAGGCAGGCAGCTTTTTTGCTCCACCACGGGCCCAGCGCCAGAGATTGATCAGGCCACGCAACAGTTCATCGAAAGCCAGCGCCGCAGCCAACCCGACCGCACCAAGCCCGACCTTGAAAGCCAGCAACCAGGCAAGCGGCACACACACGAACAGCATGACGATAAAAGCAGTTCTGGCAACGAACCTAGCTTCTCCACGAGCTTTTAGAGACGGAGCCAGCGTTGTATTAAGCCCCCGGCCAGCCTCTAGAAGAATATATACCGCCAGCATCGCCCGGGCCGTGGCAACAACCTGCTGGTCGGCAGTAAACAGGCATAACAGCCGAGGCGACAGAGCGTAAACCAGAGCCGCCGCAGCCGGACCAACCAGAAACGTTATCAGGCTGCTGCGCAGAACCATCTTTCGCGCTTCTTCGAACTTGCCGGCACCGATAAGAAAGCTGACCTGCACCTGGGCACCCCACCCGAGCGCGATTCCCGGCAAAGAGGGAACCGCCGAAAGAGTGCCGGCATAAGCACGCGCAGCAAGGGCAATTGCACCCAGACCGGCAAACATGCGACCGATAAAAAGTTGCGAAAGAGCGTAGGCAAATGGTTCAAGCACCACCATTGCAGCAAGACCGATGATCGGCCGAACCTCTGCAAGCAACCCGTCACGGCGCCCGGGAAACCTTACAGGCAGCCGCAACCAGAGCATAAAAGATGCGGAAGCAATTATAATTGCCGTCAGGTTGCCAGACAACTGCGATACCGCCACCCTCTCGATACCGGAAAGCTGAAACCCTGACAAATCGCCTGGCAGAAGCCACAGACAGAGAAAGCAGACAGAGTGGTTGCACAATGCTACCAGCAGCGGCAGCAAACTGTTGCCAGCACTGCGAAAAACAGAGGTAAAATATTGGCCGATGGCGGTACAAGCGAGTGACCACTGGGCGATACGGCAATAATCACCGGCATAAACAGCTGTGTCGCCTTTTAAACCAAGAACTTCGGCGATGAAAAACTGCCGACCAGAAGAAAAAACCGTGAGCATGACTGCAGCAACGACTAAGAACAGGCCGAGAAGAGCACCCCGCAACCTGGCTGCGCTCTCTTCATCGCCATTGCCCGTTACGCGGGCAATCAGAATACCGCCAGCCTGAGACAGGCCAAGAAACATTGTCTGAAACAGCCAGAAGAGATTGTTAACAACTCCGACCGCTCCTGAAGCGGCGTCAGCAATTCTCCCAAGCAGCGAAAAAAGCAGCATGCTGACCGCAAAAGAAAGCAGTAACTCAGCAAGGATCGGCCCAGAAAAACGGGTCAGACTTTTCATTTATTTGAATTTTTTGAAGAACGAGTAATTCTTCTTGCTGCCGTCACGCAACTGCCAGATCACGCACTCGCCGGATTCAAGCTCAACATGAGTCATGCCAGCAGAAGCGACGATAAAACGCTCAGAAAACACATCATGCAGCCTGGTTTCAGAGAACAGCCAGCCCCATGGCAGAGTTAAGGTCGCGGCACACCTGCTTCTACTGTTATTCCAGGTCACCAGAGTAAATCGCTCCGGTTCTTCTTCGCTTGCCCTGAAAAAAGCGAACAGATCTGGGTGTAGATCGGTAATTACCGGTTTCCAGACCCCATGGCGCAACTCTGGCGACACAGCCCGCAATTCGGCAAGCGCCTTTATTTCATCGCCATAGTGGCGGCTGGCAGCGGTTGTTCGCTTATCCCATGGCATTCCCGCACGGTTTTCCGGGTCAGAGCCGCCTTTTAGACCGATTTCTTCGCCATAGTAGATCATCGGTATTCCCGGCAACGTAAACTGCAGGCGCCGTGCCACCGTTATCTTCTTCCGGTCATTTTTAAAATCCGTATTAGTGCGCCGCGAATCATGTGATGACAGCATGAGAAACTGATTATTGCAGCCATCATCGTAAGCCGCCTGCAGGTTGCGGGTCAGCTGACGGGTGTTGACACTTCCGGCCAGGCAGGCTTTAACCGAAGCGGTAAAAAAGTAGCTTTGTGTCGCATCGAGAGCGGCGAGCCAGGGCACAGAAAAATTGGCAACTTCGCCAATCAAAGCAGCGTCAGGAAACCTGGAACGAAATTCGGCGGCAATTCTGTGGCAGACCGGCAGGCTCAGATCATTGGCACAGTCGAGACGGATTCCGTCAAAGCCTTTGTTGATCCAGAAAGATAGAACATTATCTTTGCCTGCAAACAGATAATCCTGCACTGCCGGCTCAGACAAATTGAGCTCCGGCAAACCTGGGTAACCCCACCAGCAGAGATAACTGCCATCTTCTTTGAAAGTAAAGCGGCGGCGCATTTCCGCGTCACCTGTCAAAGCCGCCTTGAACCACGGGTGCTGGTTCGAAACGTGATTGAGAGCAATGTCACAGACAATTCGCAGGCCGCGGCGATGCACCTCTACAATCAGCTGTTCCAGGTCTCTCCAGGTGCCCAGCATCGGGTCAAGCATGCAATGATCGGTGGTTTCATAACGGTGATAAGATGGCGCAGCATTAACCGGCGTCAGCAGAATCGAGTTGACGCCTGTTCCGACAATGTGATCGAGGCGACTCAAAATTCCCTGCAGATCACCGCCAAAGAATTCACGGCCGCCACGGCCGCTTTTGCCTGGCACCGCCGACCACTCAACGAGTTCAGATCCTTCTGGAACCGGCACTTTGCCGGAACGACAGAACCGGTCGGGCATGATCTGATAGAAAACCGCGTCAGAAATCCATTTACACTCGGCTGCTGCATTCATGTTCATTGTTATCCCTGTCGATCTGACGTTTTTCACAACTTTGGCGCGTTCATTATGAGAACATGACCGACAAAAATCAAGGGGGTACAGCATTGCTTTAAAAGGCTGAAGAGATTTATCATAATGCAGAACATCTGAAGCAAAAATTTTTTGCTGCGACGTCAAAAGGGATTTTACGGACAGTCATGAAACGAGACAGAAAGCACCAGTCACCACTTTTTCAGCTGTTGTCTTATATCAGGAGCTATTTTACAGGCCCGGCAACCAGAAAGGCTGATTCAGACAGAAGCACAGACCTTTCAACCATTACTGCCGAAACAGAAACCAGGCCCACTGAAACGGCAGACAGACAAAAATACGACAGAGACCTGTTCGTTGTCTGGGATGCCCTTGGCGATGGCCGCGCTGTCGGAGTATTCGAAAGCGAAGATCTGGTCAGACAGATTCTTGCCATAAATCCTTATTACTATCGCTATTACCGCTGTAAACCAGGGCAGGCAACCAAAACAGCCCTTGAATGGCTTGACGAAAAACAGCGGTGCGATCTGCTGAAACTGCTGAACCAGGCCAGAACCTTAAACAAGCGTGACAGCAAACAACCTGAGGCTGATGGCATTATCAGAACTGCTGAACCAACTGATTTTGACAGGCTCACCGAACTATGGCTTGAAGCATCACTTGAAGCCCACAATTTTATCAGCAGCGACTTCTGGCAGCAGAACGCCGAAAAGATGCGCCACAAATACCTGCCCGCGTCAGAGAACTGGGTTTATTGCGAAAACGACCGGATTCTCGGCTTCTTTTCACTGTTCAACGACAATCTCTCCGCTCTGTTTGTCGACCCGTCTGCGCAGAGCCGGGGTATCGGCCGAAAACTGCTCGACCATGCCAAAATTTTGCGACCATGCCTTTCACTTAATGTTTACGAACAGAATATCAGAGCGGTCAGCTTTTACAGTCGCAACGGCTTCAGAGTCGTTCAGGCTCAGAAAGACCCGCACACCGGACACAGCGAACTGCTGATGCAGTTTTCTGCCTGATCAGACCCATGGCTTGCCGGCTATCGAATATGTAAATACAACTATTTTCGCATCATTCCTGCGTTTATCACCGGAGCGGGAAAGCGTGGGTCTCAGCGCAGCCAGGTGCCGTCTTCGCCGATTTTGCCCGGGCCATTCAGCACCCATATACCGGCTGAATTGCCTTTGACCGTAAATGTGATCGATCTGGTAGATGTGGCTACGGTCTGAGCCGCCCCCGTGACCGCGTCGACGTAATTTCCCGGCAAAACACGGCTTACGGTGATCTCCTGATCGATAAATGCGCTCAGGCCTACAACCGCATAGCTTTCGGCATTATTGAAGTTGCGCACGAAACTCATGCCCGATACAAATTCTGAGCCATTCTCAAGCGACCCTAGACTGAGTGCCGGCACTGCCGTGCGAATATGATTAAGGCGTTTGATATGCTGAAACAAAGGGTGTGCGACTGTCTGCTCGATAACCGCTTCTTCGAGATTGCCGCCAAAATAGGCTTTTCCGGTGGCTGCCAGAAGATCGGTCGGCAACACAAACTTCTGCGGCATACCCTTCATGAATTCAATTTCTTCGCCCATCAGCAGCATCGGCACGCCGCGCATTGTCCAGAGCAGATTATAAGCACTTGCCGCCTTCCAGGTATCGCCGGAGAATCTTGTCAAATTGCCATTTTCAGGGCCAAGGTCGAAGTTATGAAAGAAGGTAACGAGTGTCAACGGGTCGGCATAGACGCCATCGTATTTGATCAGGTTGCCGATTCCGGTGAAATGACCATTGGCAGCAGAAATTGCAAAGGCTTTAAACAACGGATAATCCATGACAGCAATGCCTGAATTCTGAATTCCGGGGTCCATCGGGTCGTTTTCATTGCGTGTATACCACCATGGGCAAAGCTCTGAAGGCTCTTTGCCGCCAGCAACCAGACGCCCAAAGCCATCGAGAGCCGGCTCAACATCGGCAAAGACTATCAGATCAGGCTTTATCTGCCGCCACATCTCGACCATATAAATAAGATCGCGGCGGTCGGTATTTCTGGCAAACTGAATTCTGAAACCATCGATACCCATGGTGATGTATTTTTTGCCAAGCGCTGCAAAGAAGTTCCGGATTTTCCAGTTGTCAGTGGCGAGGTCGATGCTGTTATCGTCAAGATGGGCGCGCTGCACCCGACTGACCGTGAGATTTTCGTCAGCCTTCAGCCAGCCCTCACGGTGAAACCATTCAGGGCTAAGCAGTTTTTCATCGGTGCCAAAGAAGCGTTCGGGGTGCAGATTTTCAGCCGGAAAAACCGCCCCGGTCACCGGGTCTTTCAAGGGCCCCGCCCCCCACGGGTCGCGGTAACGAAAATCTTTGAACCACTCCGGCGCGCATGGGTTGTCGTTATCCATGCGATACGGGTGCTTATAATTGCCCAGATTAAAGACATATGGCCACTGCGCCTTTACCGGGCCACGATAAAATTTGAGCGGCAGTCGCGAAATGAAGTAATGGTTTCTGATGCCGTAATTGCTGACGTGGTTCACCACCAGAGTCTGAATGACTTTTAACCCCTGCGCCTTCGCCGCATCGATAAAATCCTGCCATTTAAAGTCGCCAGAGCTCAATCTTGGCTCAAAGGTCTCGTAATCATAGGCATTAAAGCCCATAAAATCAAGAGCACCACGGTTCTCGACCGGTGGCGTGACGCAGATGGCCGTAAAACCCAACTCTTTGATGTAAGTCAGTCTTGAAGCCAACCCTTTAAAGTCGCCGCGATAGTGCGGATCGTCTTTCTGAATTCTTTCGCGGTTATAAAAGTTGTTCTCGGTATCGCCGTCATAAAAGCGGCTGGTAATGACCGAGTAGATTCTTTCCCGCCTGATATCAGCGGGAACAATGATTTCCGCCTCCTGCGCCAGCGAAACCGGCAAAGCGGTCAGGCCCAGCAGTGCCGCGAGAATCAGATTTCTGAGTTGTCCTGTCATAAATGTTTACCTGACCCAAGAATCTGTTTAAAATAACCAGGCTTGCAAGATCATTTTTTACCGGCTTTGCAATGTTGATCAAAAGCGGTTTTTGTCAGCACAAACTTATTTTTTTTCGGGGCTTGTACCATTTTATCGGTTGTGCTATTCTTGGCACACTTCAACCATCAAGCAACATGGAGCCCCGCCCTTGTCAATTGCCGAGCTGATTTCGCGCTACCTTGAAAGCATCGGGAAAGAACGCAACCTGTCAGTCAATACAGTGCGCGGCTACCACACCGACCTCGAATTCTTTGCCGCGTGGCTGCACAAGCAGGGAATCATCGATTCATCGGCCATCGAAAACCTTTCACATGCTAAAATAAGGGCTTTCTGGGCTGAACGCCGCAACGGCGGCCTTTCGGCACAGAGCATGCGCCGTGGCCAGTCAGCCCTGCGGGGCCTGATGAAATATGCCATGCGCCACCACATTATCGCTAAAAATCCGGCCGAGAACATGGATTCGCCAAGACGACAGCGACCTTTGCCGCGAGCCCTGAGTCAGGAAGATATCAACCTGCTGCTCAATGCCCCCGATCTAACTACCCTTCTGGGGCTGCGCGACCGCGCCATACTCGAAACCCTTTACGGAAGCGGCCTGCGCGTTTCTGAGATTGCCGGCATGACTTTTTCCGATATCGACATGAGCAACTGTATGATCCGCATCACCGGTAAAGGTCAGAAAGAACGCATCACTCCGATGACTCCGGCCTCACGCGACGCAATTCAGGCTTACTGCTCGGCACGCAATGCCCAGCAGCCAGAGGCAAAACAACAAATCAGAATTTTTCTCAACCATCTGGGCACGCCGCTTTCGACCCGCAGCATCGCTCGGTTGATCGACAAATATGCCCGGCAACTGGCAATGATGATGAATATTACACCGCATCAGTTCAGACACAGTTTTGCCACGCATCTTCTCAACAATGGCGCTGACATCAGGGGCGTGCAGGAAATGCTCGGGCACAGCAGTCTGGCGACCACACAGATTTACACACGCATCAGCAAAGAAAAACTCATGCAGACCTATCGCCTGAGTCACCCAAGATCAGGAGAGAAGCAATGACCTATCACGGAACAACCATTCTGGCAGTAATCAGAGACGGCAGCCTCGCCTTCGGCGGCGACGGCCAGGTTACCCTCGGAGACCAGATCATCAAGGCCCGCGCCCAGAAAATAAGACGCCTGAGCGGCCACCCGATTATCGGCGGCTTCGCCGGCGCAACTGCCGACGCCTTCACTCTTTTTGAAAGATTCGAAAATAAGCTCGACTCAATGTCTGGCAACATGACACGAGCAGCAGTCGAGCTCGCAAGAGACTGGCGCATGGACAAGGCACTGCGCCAGCTTCAGGCAATGCTGCTGGT
>DAOQWI010000081.1:0-14197 GCA_035342015.1 Candidatus Ozemibacteraceae bacterium
AAGTGGTAGAGATGGGTGAGGCGCCGCTGCAGGCTCTTCGTAAAAAGAAGAATGCTTCTATAGCAGTGGCGGCTCGTCTTGTACGCGAAGGCAAGGCCGATGCTCTTCTTTCTGCAGGCAGTACCGGCGCCCAGATGGCCGCTTCGCTGCTTGAAATCGGGCGTATTCCTGGTGTCGAGCGTCCTGCAATTGCGGTAATGCTTCCGACTTCAGAAAATTATGGGGTTCTGTTGCTTGATGTTGGTGCCAATGTAGACAGTCGTGCGCCGCACCTTCTGCAGTTCGCTCTTATGGGCGCCGCTTACTACGAAAAGGTGTGTGGTATCAAAAGTCCGAAAGTAGGGGTTTTGAGCATCGGCGAAGAAGAGTCGAAGGGCAATGAACTGACTAAAAGTGTGTTTGAATCTCTTAAACAGAGTTCGCTGAACTTTATCGGTAATGTTGAAGCAGACCATCTTTACTATGGCAAGGCCCATGTAGTGGTTTGTGATGGTTTTGTCGGCAATGTGCTGCTCAAAGCCAGTGAGAGTATTTCAGAACTGATTCAGGGCGCCCTTTTTAAGGCCGCAAAAGGGGCAGAAATCGCCCCCGAAAAATTGATGGCTCTTAAGGCCGGACTGAAAAAATTCAGCCCAGATGCTCCTGAATACAGCGCCGCCCCATTACTGGGTATTAACGGCGTCTCAATTGTCTGTCACGGCAAATCAAAAGCTCCGGTGATTGCGAATGCTTTGACTCTGGCAGCCAATTGTGCCTCAACCGGTGTAATCAATCTGATTCACAGTCAGGTCGAAAAAGAAGGCCAGATGAATGAATCGGGGGCACCAGCATAGGCAGGAGAGCCATTCAGTCGGGGCCTGCTGATTTTTTCAAGGGAGATCCTCTGTAATTATGATAGAAACCAGAATTACCAAACTTCTTGGCATCAAATATCCCATCTTTCAGGGTGGCATGGCCTGGGTCAGCTCGGCCAATCTTGTCGCTGCCGTAAGTAATGCCGGTGGCCTCGGTGTTTTCGGCTCAGGTTCACTTGATCCAGAACTTGTTCGCCAGGAAATACACAAGATCAAAAGCCTTACTGACAAGCCATTCGGTGTCAATATAATGCTGATGATGCCCACCGCCCCTGGTGTGGTAGAAGTCTGTATTCAGGAAAAGGTTCCGGTCGTCACTACTGGTGCCGGTAACCCCGGGCCTCTGGTTAAGCGTTTTAAAGACGAAGGCATCAAGGTAATTCCGGTCGTTTCATCTGTAGCTCTGGCAAAACGTCTAGAGCGTTCCGGTGTCGATGCTCTGATTGCGGAAGGTCACGAGTCAGGTGGTCATGTTGGCGAAATTACCACCATGGTTCTGATTCCGCAGATCGTTGACGCAGTTTCGATTCCGGTGATTGCTGCCGGCGGTATTGCAGATGGCCGTGGTGTTGCCGCTGCCTTTGCCCTTGGCGCCGAAGCAGTTCAAATGGGCACCAGGTTCATTCTTGCCAAAGAATGCCATGCTCATCCGAATTACAAAGAGTCGGTTCTTAAGGCTAAAGATCGTGATACAGTTACAACCGGTGTGACTCTCGGGCACCCGGTACGTGTTATCCGCAATCGTTTGACCAAAGAATATCTTGAAAAAGAATATAAGGGCGCTTCAGCTGAAGAACTCGAAGAGCTCGGTCGTGGCCGTCTGAAAATGTCGGTTGTCGACGGAAATACCGAAGAGGGGTCGGTCATGGCCGGCCAGATCAGCGGTATGCTGAATCGTGAAGAAACAGCGGCCGAGATCATTCAGAGCGTTGAAGCTGATTATTATAAAGTTTTTGAGCGTCTGGAAAAGTTCCGGCCTGTTAAAAAAAGCTGACGCGGAGAACGGAGAGCAGAAGCATGAAGGCATTGATTTTTCCCGGTCAGGGCTCTCAGAAGATTGGCATGGCCAAGGCCATGGTCGAAGCTTTTTCATGGGCTGCTGAAATGGCTGCCCGTGCGGACTCTCTTCTTGGCCGTCGCCTCAGTGAGATCTGTTATAACGGGCCAGAAGAAGAGCTCAAAAAAACAGTTAACACGCAGCCCGCGATTTTTCTGACTTCGGCCATTCTTACCGAGTGGCTGAGAAGAAATGGCTGGAAATACGGTGCAACTGCCGGCCACAGTCTCGGTGAATATAATGCTCTTTTTGCTGCCGATGTCGCTTCGTTTGAAGATCTGATGAAGCTCGTCGACGTTCGTGCCCGCGCCATGGAAGAAGCCTGCCCAGCAGGGACCGGCGCCATGAGTGCTGTCATGATGCTTGGTCGCGAAGAGCTTGAGCAGGTTTGCCGCGAGGCTTCGGCTGAAGGCGTCTGCCAGATTGCCAATTACAATTGCCCGGGGCAGCTGGTTATTTCAGGCCTGGCTGCCGCGGTCAAAAAGGCTGGCGAACTTGCGGTTGCCAGAGGTGCACGCAAAGTCGTTCCACTTGAAGTTTCGGGGCCATTTCATTCGCCCCTGATGCAGAGAGCCCGCGACCAGGTTGCCACTGAGCTTGAAAAGATCAACTTCAGCAATGCCAGAGTTCCTGTTTTTTGTAATGTTGATGCGCAGCCAACCATTTCTGCTGCTGAACTGAAAAGAAAGCTGCTTGACCAGATTACCGGCTCGGTGCGTTATGAAGACATAGTCAATAATATGCTTACTCAGGGTATATCTGAGTTTGTTGAAGTCGGCCCCGGAAAGGTTCTTGCCGGGCTGAACAAGAAGATTGCGCCTTCGGTGAATACCACTTTTGCTACCGACCCGCAGACCCTTGAGCAGCTGTTGCAGGTAAATCAGGCTTCCTGAAAATCAGGCTTGACAAACTCACACTAAAAGCTGTAATAACAGCCACCTGTTATTTTATTACAATAGTTTATACGAGGTAAGCATGAACAGTTCAGAAAACACTGCAGCAGAACGGCCGGTTGCGATTATAACCGGTTCTGCCCGCGGGATCGGTCTCGAAATTGCCCGTGCCATGGGCGAAGCCGGTTACCGTGTAGTTCTCTCTGACATTAACGAAGAGGGACTTGCCAAAGCGAAAGCCGAGCTTGAAACTGCAAAGATGACCGTTGCAACATGCAAAGCTGACGTTTCCAAAGCCGAAGATGCCGAAAAGCTTACCGAAGCTGCCGTTGCAGCTTTTGGTCGCATCGATGTGCTGGTGAATAACGCTGGTATTACCAGAGACGGCCTGCTGATGCGCATGGACGAAGATGCCTGGGATCTGGTTCTCAAAATCAATCTCAAGGGCACTTTTCTGATGTCAAAGGCAGTTGTCAGAACCATGCTGAAGCAGAAGGGTGGCTCGGTTATCAACATTGCATCTGTAATTGGCCTTATGGGTAACGCCGGTCAGGCAAACTATGCAGCCAGCAAGGCCGGTATCATAGGCTTCACCAAGAGCTTCGCCAAAGAATTTGGTCGGAAGGGCATTCGCTCGAATGCAATCGCTCCTGGCTTTATCAATTCTGACATGACTGCTGTTCTCTCTGACAAGGTTAAAGAACAGATGCTGGCCCAGATTCCGTTAAACAGTTTTGGAAATCCCCGCGACGTCGCCAACGCCGTGGTTTTTCTCGCCTCAGACAAGGCATCGTATATCACAGGGCAGGTACTGACCGTTGATGGCGGCATGGTAATGTCCTGACCCGTCCGCAAATTTTCAGGAGGAATTATTAAATGAGTAACTATTTTGAAGAAATCAAAAGAATCGTTGTTGACAAGCTCCAGGTCGATGAAAAACAGGTTACCCTCGAAGCCAGTTTTATTGAAGATCTCGGTGCCGACAGTCTTGACACTGTTGAGCTGGTAATGGACCTCGAAGAGCATTTCGAAATCGAAATTCCCGATGAAGATGCCGAAAAACTGAAAACCGTTAAGGACGCAGTTGACTACATTACCAACAAAAAAGGCTGATTGAAATCATAGCTTGCCGGCCGGTTTTTTTTTAAAACCGGCCGGCAGTGTCACTGGAGATCTCAGGTGAAAATTCTGCCACGACTCAAAATTGGTAAATTGCAGCCAAAATATCCGCTTATGCAGGGAGGCATGGCTATTCGTGTCTCTACAGGCAAACTGGCCGGTTCTGTAGCCCGCGAAGGTGGTATTGGCCTCATCGCTGGTTCAGGCATGGAACCAGAAGAGGTGCGCAATGAAATCAAGATTGCCAGAAGTATTGCCAATGGTGGTATTGTTGGTATCAACACCATGGTGGCAGCATCAGGATTTGCTCCGGTGATGAAAGCCGCCGCGGAGTCTGGCATCGATGCTTTGATTGCCGGTGCGGGCTTTTCACGGGATATTTTTGACATTGGTCGCGACTATGATATTCCGGTGGTTCCGATTGTTTCAAGTGATCGTGTTGCTGCTCTTGCCGAAAAACTGGGGGCTTCTGCCGTTGTTGTCGAAGGCAGCGAAGCCGGCGGCCACCTCGGAACCGAGCGCCCTGCCAGGGATATTTTTCCTGAGGTAAAAAAGGCCGTCAGTATTCCGGTTCTTCTTGCCGGTGGAATTATCGACAGACAGGACATAATCGACGCTTTCAATTTTGGCGCTGACGGCGTTCAGGTTGGTACCCGTTTCGCTGCGAGTTTCGAGGCTAATGTTGAAAAATCGTTTCATGACACCTATCTTAAGGCTAAAAAAGGCGATGTTTTTCGCATCATGAGCCCGGTTGGCCTCTGGGGCAACGCTTTGCCGACACCTTTCACCGATAAGGTCGCTGCCGGCACGGCGCATCATCCGACGTGCATGGGCTGCCTCAAAAAATGTTCAAGACGTTTCTGTATCATTCAGGCATTGATAGACGCCCGTGCCGGTGATCTTGAAAAAGGTCTCGTTTTTGCCGGTGAGCATGTTTATCGCATCAACGAGATTCTGTCTGTGGCAGAAATTTTCGAGATGTTTTTCAAAGATCTCGAATATCGCAATTAGCCGATAAATCTCTCTTTTCAACAAGTCACTACACCGGTTTCCGGTGATTTGCTATTGACTCAACAGCTCAACTCTGGTACAAACCTTTTGTAACTTTTTTAGACAGACTCAGGAGGCAACAAAATGAAACGCGTTTTTGTCACAGGCATTGGGGCAGTGACCCCGATTGGCATCGGAGTCGACCAGTTTGCAGAAAGCCTCAGGCAGGGCAAAAGCGGTGTCAGTCCGATCAGCTGTTTTGATGCTTCGCAGCACACGGTTCAGATTGCCGGCCAGGTGAAGAATTTTGACCCTGAGCAGTACATGAATAAAAAAGAAGTGCGCCGCCATGACCGTTATTCGCAGTTTGCGATGTCGGCCGCTGCAATGGCCGTCAATATGGCTGGTCTCAAAGAGAAGAATTACGACCCCTTCAGAGTTGGCGTTACCGTGTCGACTGGCATCGGTGGCATTCATACCTTTGAAGAAGAATTCGAAACCTGTCGTGCCAGCGGCCCGGGCCGTGTCAGTCCATTTCTTGTGCCAATGATGATCTGCAATATTTCAGCCGGCTGTATTGCCATGGAATATGGCTTCAATGGCCCAAATTACTGCGTAGTTTCTGCCTGTGCATCTGGTCTGCATGGTATCGGTGAAGCTTTTCTCAAAATCATTCATGATGAATGTGACATTATGGTCTGCGGTGGTGCTGAATCAGCGATTACGCCGCTGACCGTTGCCGGTTTTGCCAAGATGAAAGCGTTGTCTACGCGCAATAGCGAGCCTGAAAGAGCCTCAAGACCTTTTGATAAAGACCGTGATGGCTTTGTCATGGGCGAAGGGGCAGGCGTTCTCGTTATTGAGAGCGAAGAAAGTGCCCGCCGTCGCGGGGCCAGGGTTCTTGCCGAAATCAAGGGTTATGGTGCCACTGCTGATGCTCACCATCTGACCGCTCCTCATCCCGAAGGCGAAGGTGGCTATCGCGCCATGATGAAGGCTGTCAATTTCATGAATTTTCCGATCGAGCGCATCAATTATGTTAATGCTCACGGAACCAGTACCCCGCTTGGCGATTTGGCCGAAATGAAAGCCGTACGTCGCGTTTTTGGCGATAAAATTGGCAATGTTACCATCAATGCTACCAAATCAATGATTGGTCACCTGCTCGGTGCTGCCGGTGCGGTAGGTTCTGTGGCTACAATCCTGCAGATGCAGCAGGGTTTCATTCACCCGACCATTAATCTTGAAAACGTTGATCCTGAGCTGCAGGATCTCGATCTTGCACCGCTTTCGCCCAAAAACAGACAGATTGATGGCGGTCTGGTTAACTCTTTCGGCTTTGGTGGGCAGAATGCCAGCATTCTGCTTGCAAGACCAGAATAATTAATAAATCCGAGGGGCTGTTTCGAAACTGTTCGAAACAGCCCCCTGCTTTATTTGGCCATAAAGAGTTAATAAAGATTCTACGAAACCCGCTCTTAAGGCCATTGAATGTGTGTGTAAAATCCTGCATTCGCTTCAGAATGTACATACAATCAATAAAGCGTTTGCATATTAATGGTTTTTTTGTTTATAATTTTAGTGTGAAGAGGTTGTTGGGTTTTTAACATAGCTAAAGGAGAGGCTCAAGATGGAAATACTCAGAGTCGCATCATCGTCGAATCCGAAGTCTGTTGCCGGCGCCATTGCTGCAGTTCTCGAACAGGACAAGCAGGTAGAACTGCTGGCTGTGGGTGCAGGGGCTGTGAATCAGGCAGTAAAATCAATTGCAGTAACCAGAGGTTATGTCGCGCCAAAGGGCATTGAGCTTTATACAATGATCGCCTTTGCCAAAATCGAAATTGATGGAAACGAAAAAACAGCAATCAAGTTCCTTGTCGAAGCACGCTGAATCAGATTTGATACTGCTTCTGTTCAGACTCGCCAACACCGCGAGTTGTTTTATACTCGCGGTGTGTTTTTGTCTGCTGCTGCAACCGGTACCCCTTGAGGCTTCAATCAATGCCGGCCGCATTTACCAACTGCAGCAGAAGCTGATAGATAACCCCCGTGATATTGAGGCACATCTGAATCTCGCCATGGAATACAGCCTTGCCAATAACTTTGTTAAGGCGGTCGAGGCTTACTTTGTGCTGCTGAGAATTGATCCTGACAATTTTCATGCCTATAATAATCTTGGTATTCTTTATAAAAAGAGCGGTCAGTATCGCGACAGCCTGCACTGCTACAAACAGGCCGAGAGGATCAACCCCGATTCTTACTGGGTTCCGTATAATATGGGTTTGTGCTATGAAGCCATGGGCCGTATGCAGGAAGCCCGTGAAAGTTATGGCAGAGCCCTGTCGCTGAACCCTTCGTTTGCTCAGGCGCTGCAAAGACTGCGCGCTCTTTCTGAGGGCGGCGACAATGTTCCTCAGCTTCCGGGTCTTGAAGAGTCGCAGATTTACCTTGTCGATTCGGCTACCGGCCAGCCAAAAGCCTACGGCGGGCAACCTGCTGCTGGCACGAAAGTTGAACCGGTTAAACCCGTGCAGACTGCGGCTTCTCCAAAAGTTGATCTGCAGAAGCCGCCTGAGCCCGCCGAAAAAATCTCTGAACGCCTTGCCAAAGAAAAAGAGAAGGGCAAAGAGGGCAAAAAGTTTCGTACCAACCGCAAGGGAGCCGGTGCAAGCATTTTTAATCAGGCTATGGATGCGCTCGATGCCGGTAATGTCGAAAAGGCCCTTGAACTTTATGTAACCTGCATTCTGGCCGAGCGTGATTTTCTTGCTGAGCCCGAAAATGGTCTGATTAAAAAGGGCCTCGAATATCTTAAAGAACGCCCGAATCGTATGCCGAACGGCCAGTTTTATCGTGGTCTGCTGATTTATATCTCTGGTAACCTCGACCTGGCCGTGCCCGATTTGAAAAGCTTTCTCGAAACCAGCGGCGGCGCGAAAAAGAATGCAAATTCGCAGTTTGTCGAAGAAGCTGCAAGAATTGTCGAGCGCTATGAAGCCGAGCAGGCCGAACGCGAAGCCAAGGCCAAAGAAAGGGCAGACGCGCTGACTGCTGCACAGATGGCTGCGGCAGCCCAGACACCGGTTGCCAGCGGCAGCGAAGAGGCGGAGCGGCCGCGTCCCAGTGATTTTGTCCTCAAGCGCATGAGTGTTGAACAGATTGTTGAAGAGGCTGACCGCTTGAGCCGAGAAAGTCGCCTTTCTGATGCAGTGGCCGTTCTCGAAACCGGTCTGGCTTCATCTCCTGACGATCTGCAGCTGTTGATGAAGAGTGCGAATGCTTATACAGACATGCTGCTTCTCAAGGGTGACCAGGAAGCCGGAAAAATGGCTCTTGCCAGGTTTGAAAAGATTTTTGCCAAGGCCCCGCCGAATTCACGTGAATGGGCGGTTGCCCAGGAAATGATTGCCGAGCTGAAAAAGCGAGTTCGTTAACCGGTTTTTACCATCGCAGACTGTAACCAGCCTGTAACTGGTCATCCCAGCCATAGTTGCGGTAAGTGCGCAGGTTTCTATACCAGGCAAATTCAAGAGTGAATTTTTCGCCGGGTGCCAGCCTGATTCCGAGAATCATGTCGAGAGTGTCCTTGTCATCGCCGCCAAGAACTTCGCCGGCAATTTCGCCGATGACCGAAACATGTTTCGTGGCTTCATAGCTCAAGCCCATGCGATAGAGAAAGCGATCATCTTCGCCTTCTGAATCAATTACAGTGCCCAGTTCAAGGTTGCCGGTCGCCCGGTCAGTTTCACTGGTGGTAACGCAGCCGAACAGTTTGAGCTCATCACTGTTTTTTGAGCCGGCCGGCAGCATATTGTCGGGGTTGCCGGTGGTAACGGTTGTCACTGCACCGTAGGCAAAGCGGTAGTAACTTTTGTCAGACAGATAGGTCGCTTTCATGCCGATTTTCATGTTTCCGAGACCGGTATTGCTGTCGGCATAACCGCCGAAAGTTCTCGGAGCACTTAGTTCCCAGTCGTGAATCGGCACTGTTATCGCCCATTCGGCCCATTTGCCGACCCAGTTAACTGATGATTCAAAAGTTGATACTGAGCCTTTTTCGGTTGAGTGAAAGCTGGTGCCCAGGCTACTGGTGAGTTTGTGATACTTGTATCTGGAGCCGAGAATTATCTGTTCAGGCTCGAATTTGTCGGCGGTGACTCCGACGAAAAAGCCCCCGAGGCCCTCTGAGTTGAGGGCATTGCGCGGCGAAGGCTTGAGCAGACCTGGCTTTTTCACCGGTTGCGGTTTGTAGTCGCCGAGTGAATATATTTCGTAGTCTGAGAAAGCCGGGTTATATTTTGGCGCTGCCGAAGCCTGTGTTGGAGCCATAAACAGACCGGCAGCAAGAAGCCCTGCCAAAATGACGTTCAAAGCGGTTGCTGATTTGAGTTTTTTACAGATTGGCAACAAAGTTTTTCAGCCTTTCTGAATGTGGGAATGCTTCAGGGCCCTGTGCCAGGCCCTGCAGAATTTTCTGGGCTTCTTTGCGGTTGCTGGCATTGTTTTTCTGCAGATACATAAGCACGTTTATCTGGGCCTGATAGAATTCATGTTCGCGCCGTGAAGGTTCAATTTTTGTTACTGCCTGGAATTCGGCGAGAGCTTTGCGGTATTCGCCGGAAAACATGTAGACAAGACCAAGATTTGAATGGGCGTCAACATCCATCGGGTCGACTTCAAGCATACGCTGCCAGATTTTTTCGGTACGGCCAAGAATGTTGAATTGTGCGTCTGGTTTGGGCTGGCCCTTGACCAGTCGCCACTGTTCAACAGCTTTGTCGGCCTGGCCGCCAAGCCAGTAGAGGTTTCCGAGGGCCAGGCGGGCGAGTGAATCTTTCGGGTGACTGACGGTTGCATTGGCATAGGCTTCGAAAGCATCTTTAAAATTACCCTGAACTGTATGCATGAACCCCAGGTTCAGCAGAATATCGAGGTTTTTCGGGTTTTCCTGGCGGGCTTTGGCCAGCTCAAGCAGTGCTTCTGAAATGAAACCGCGCTCTGCTGAATCAAGAGCTTTGGTAACGAGACCGTCAGCTGGATCAGCCTTACGTTCGGCAACTTTCTCGGTGGTCTTCAGAGAAAACTTTTCGGCTTTGAGTTCGGCCGGCAGAGAGTATTTGCTGCTGCGGTCGCCGAGACCCTGCAGTTTTCTGACTACCCACTGCTTGTCTCTGTTGGTAAGAGTCTGGGCAGTGACCTCGCGGCGCAGGGGTGAAACCGGCGTCGGTGTAGATACGTTGCCGAATCTTTCCAGTTGTTTGAGAACCCACATTTTATCTTCGAGGGTCATGGTATTTTTACCGTATTCGGCTATTGCCTGCTCTTCTTCGGGGCGTGGCTTAACTTCGACCTTGCGGTCGGCGTCACTCACTTTTCTGACCATCTGGTTCTTGACTTCAAGGGCGTCTTCAACCGATGGATACTGTGCCGGTGCCATCATTTTGGTAATTTCCCAGATTTTTTTGCGGGCATGCCGGCGAATAGAAGAATCGGCAGGAGCTTTTGCATAAAGAGTTTCGTAGATATCACGGGCTGGCTTGAGCCGGTTGAGGCGAATGCGGGTCATGCCGAGCAGCGCCATGCTTTTATAGTAATCGGGCTTCAGGCGCAGGGCCGCCAAGGCATAGCTTTCGGCTGATTCAAAGCGTTTTTCTTCATAGGCAAGCAGGCCCAGGTAGTAGCGTGGTTCCGGGTCTTTTTCGTTAAGTGCCTGCGCCCGGTCAAAGTATTCTTTCGCTTTTTCGGCTTTACCGAGCTTGTGATGCATTTTGCCGAGGCTCATCTGCAGCGGGAAATGATCGGTCTTAAGCTTCTCAGCTCTTTCCCAGGCTGCCAGAGCCGGCAGATTCAGGCCGGCTTCAGCGTACATCTGACCGAGGGCAAAGTGAGGTTCAAACCTTTCTGGGGCAAGGCGCTGACATTCAAGATACTTTTCTTTGGCACGGGTAACCAGGCCCTTGGCCCTGAACGCCTGTGCTTCAGCCATCAGTTTCTCGATCGGTGCCGGTGACTTTATTTCGGGCACCGGCAGTTCAGCATGGCGCTCATGCGCAAGTTTCAGCTTTGCATGCAGGTCTGCAACCACTTTATGCAGAACTGACTTTTCAGTGAGCTTGCCACGCAGATTCTCTAGAGTGGCGATGGCTTCTTCGGCATTCTGAGTTTTGGCCAGACTGATCGACTTGAAAAGCAGAGCTTTGTGATGTGATGGATTCTGGGCGATAACGGCATTAAAAGCCGAAATTGCCGCCTGGTAGTTCTGAGTTATGTAGTTTGCCAGGCCGAGATTGTAACGGGCAAGCAGATAATTCGGCTTGATTTCGAGAGCCCGGTTGAAGGCATCGATTGATTTCTGTACTTCGCCGGTTTTGAAATGAACCCAGCCGAGAGTGTGGTAAAACTCCGGGCGCAGGCCATCAACAGCAAGTGCCTGCCTGATGTATTTAAGCGCGATGTCGAGATTCTCGACTTTTGTGGCCATGATGTACGACAGTCCGTTGAGAGCTTCGGCATGGTCTGGTTGAACTGCGATGGCTTCGTCAAAGCATTTTGCCGCATCGTCGATTCTGCCCATTTCCATGTAGCAGTGGCCAAGAATTGCATGAATTTCGGCAATGTCAGGGTGCTGAGTGCGCAAATACAGCAGTCTTCGCACCGCTTCAGCATGGTTGCGCATGCTGACCAGCTGTTTTACTTCACGCAGCTTGGGAAAAACGTCTTCAAGTCTGGTTTCGGCATCTTTGCCGCCAATGCCGGGCATATCCTTGACATACTGTTCGACTTCGACCATTTTTTCGGTCTTTGCAACAGCAGTAACTTCAGACGGATTATCGCGGCGGGCAATCTGGTCCATCAGAAAGGTGATGGTTCTGATCGCTTTTTTTGCCTGTTCACTCTTCGGCGGGCTGTCTTTCAGCACCTGCCGCATCTGCTCGAGAGCTTCTTCAAGGTAGTTCTTTTCGGCGAGAAGAATGGCGCGTGTGTAACGGCCCTGAACGAAGTCAGGTTTGAGTTCGAGCGCCCGCTCAATATTGCGGATCGCTGAATCGGTCTCTTTTTTGCGACCATTGGCGATTGCAAGAACATAGAGGGAACGGGCGATCTCGTCTTTGAGTTTGCGCGTTTTAAGCTCGGCTTCGACTGCCTCATCGCTTTTGCCGGCATCGAGAAGGCGGCCGGCATTGGCGGCAAGGTCTTTAAGCAGCGTTTCTCTGATCAGAATTGCCTGTTCTATGGCGACTGTAGCCTGGTGATAGACCTTTAGCTGCAGAAAGGTGCTGCCAAGTCTGAACCAGTTGTCGGCAGAAGACGGATTGATCTTGGTTGCCTTTTCGAACGAAACGACCGCTGCCTTGAAATCTTTGCGTTTATAGGTAAGAACACCGTGCATAAAGGAAGCCTGAGCGAGATTGCTGCGCAGAGCCGCCATTTTGCGGGCGGTTGCAACCGCCTGATCGTTCATCCCCTTTGAGCGCTGATCAAGAAAGATATCGCGGTACTCGTTAAGCTTCTTTTCAATGGCTTCGATCAGGCGGGCGGCATAATCTTCGGCTTCAGTGCTGTGATTGAATTCATAACTGAGGCCGGCAATATGAAACAGGGCGCGCTCATGTGCCGGGTTGAGTTTAAGGCACTGACGCAACGCATTATAGGCTTCCTTGCGTTTATCTGCCTTAAGACTGGCATATCCCAGCAGAAAGTAGCTCTGAGCGTCGCCGCCATGCAGGCGCACTGCCCGGGCAAACTTTTCGGCTGCGGCCGGATAACTTTTTTCGGTCAGCAGTTTGCTGCCTTCGGTTATCAGCTGCTGGGCCGTTTCCTGCTTTTTTTTCTGCTGATCACGACTCTGATTGGCAAGAATCTCGCGATTGCGCCCGTCGATCGAGAGCACGATAAGATCCTGAGCGCGTCTGCCTGCCGGGTGATCCTTCGGAGCGTCCTTGATGATACCGCGCCCGACATTCATCGCTTCATCCCATTTGCCTGCGGTATAGAGAGATTCCATTCGCGCCAGCGACTGTGAGATGCTTTCTTCGAAAATAAAGTCCATTGCCGCCGGAAGATGCACCGGCAGCAGAAAAGCAAGGAGGATCGTTGCCTTTATTATTCTCTTTATCATAATTCAGGAATAATATCGGCAGATGCAGGTTTTGACCTGAATAAAAAATCAGGGGCCCGGTGCGGCCAATTCGGCTTTAAGTTTTTCGAGTTCTCTGAAGCCCTTATAAACATCATGAAAGCCCGGCGAGTAAGTGAGCCCGACAAGAACCTGCCCCAGTGCTTCAGAATTGCGGCCGGCAGCCTTCAGGAAAAGGGCGAACTCAAGTCTGAACTGTTCCGAAGCCGGGTCAAGCTGCAATGCCTGCTGATAAAACATTTCTGCTTCAACAGCGTTTCTTTTTCGGCTTAACCTGGCCAGATTTATAAAAAACAGAGCTTCGTTCGGGTTCAGTTCGGTTGCCTTTATTAGACATTCAAATGTGACTTTTGGCTCATTGCTGGCCATTTTGGCATTTGCGAGCAGTGAATAAGCGTTGGCATTGCGGGGATTTTCCCTGACGAACTTTTCGAGCAGGTCGGTTGCAGCGGCCAGGTTGCCGGAGCGAAGAAGTTCGTCGGCTTCTAAAATGATTGTCTGCTGCCACAGACTGATCGGGGCAGTTACCAGAAGCATTACGGCAATCAACAGCACGATGCTGCCGGTTGTTGCTGCCAGAACTTTCGAAGAGTTTCTTTTTTCAGGCCTGAAATGCGTGGCAAGCATGCCCGCAACTGCAACTGATATGAGAAGCGAAGTTGGCAGAATTCGTGATGAAAAGCCGCTTAAATTCTGAATCAACAAAGATGTAAAAACAGCTGTGAAGATGGCCTGATGCGTGTGATCTGGCCGACTGTTCCAGGCGGTTTTGAAAAGAAAAATCGCGGTCAGAGCAAGAATCGCGGCCGAAAGAAAACCGGTTTCGATCATGCTGTGAATGAATTCATTGTGAGCATTCATCGGGTAATCGCCGCCAACGATGCGGTAGCGCGGGTAAACCTGATTGAAGCTGTGCAGGCCATGACCGGCGATCGGAAAGCGCTTCAATGCCGCAAAAATACCCTTGTTTATGAGAGTGCGCTGTGCAAAAGTCATATCCTGAGGATTACCGATGCTCAAAAAGCGCATCTTGAAGGGTCCGATAAAAAATACGGCAGTAAGAATCAGGCCAACAAGTAAAAGTGGTCGCCAGAAACCTGGGTTGAGAGGTGCCTGGCATCGAAATATGAGAACAGCAGCGGTGAAA
>DAOQWI010000082.1:0-4328 GCA_035342015.1 Candidatus Ozemibacteraceae bacterium
AGCGGTTGGCATGGTCAGCGGCAGATTCGACGCTCTGGTTTTTCTCGTCGGCGCCATGGTTGGCAGCTTTCTTTTCAATGACTTCTTCGACATTCTAGAACCTCTATACGTAATGGAAGACATGGGCAGAAGCTTTATTTATGAGCTGGCCGGCATGACTTTTGCGCAGTTCGGTCTGCTTCTGACGGTTATTGCGGTTATCGCCTTCTGGTTCTCTGAACTGATTGAAGAAAGGTTCAAGTTCACTCTGGTGGCCAGCAGAAGCAACGGCCTGTGGGTTTTTTCGGTTATTATTCTTCTGGCGGCCTGCGGCAACCTTCTTCTTGATAAGCTTCCCATTGATTCGGTGCGCTTTGCCTCGGCTTCTTCACAAGATATTCTACACAAAATCGAAACTGGCCAGGATCATCTTGAACCCGAAATATTTGCCCGCGAAAAACTGGCCGGGCAGAAAAAAATCGCCCTGGTCGATGTACGAACCCGCGAAGAATTTGACGAATGGCACATACCCGGCGCGGTGCACCAGCCGCTGTCGTCGCTTGTCGCCGGCCTCGAAAGATACCGCCGCTTTGACCGCATCGTACTTTATTCCAATGGCCCGACGCACCCCGGGCAGGCCTGGGCTGTGCTGAGCGCTGCCGGCTTTAAAAATGTGTACATTCTGGCAGATGGTTTGCAGGGGTTCTTTGAACGGGTTCTTAAACCTGTTTCACTGCGTTCTGAATTTCTGTCAGATCGTGACCGGGCCGAAATCAACACATGGCGCGCGATGTTTATGGGTTCAGGAATGGCTGCCGGAGCCGCTGCGCCTGTAAGCAGTGGTGCCCTGACCGGTCCATAAATCGGGTGTCCGAAAAAATAAATAAAAAGATTTGTAATTGCTATTGTCAGTTCTATATTTATGGGTTAGACTGTAAAAAGTATAGTATTGAGTAAGGCAACGATGGTTGCCACTTAAAGTATCTGGTTCGTTTTTGTAAGTATCAGTATCGTTTGTATTCTGTCTCGTAAAAGTATTGAGTATCGAGTAAGGAGCAGAAATGCGTAAGAGATTACTTTCAGTTATTTTCCTTGTTGCCGGTCTGTTGACCCCGCTGCACGCACAGAACGCCGCCAGTGAGCGCGTGAGTGCTTTCCATGATCAGCTTGCCACCATTGAAGATGCAGGCCTCAGACAGACCCTCGAAAACAGCATTGCTGCAGGTCTGATCGAATCTGACCACGACTTCAAAGCTGCGGTCAGCAGAGCTGAAGCGATTGCCAACAATGGCAGCCCGATTCTTTTTTCGGCTTACGGTTCGTCACGCAACGTAACCGAGATCCGCAAGCAGATTCTCGAACTCACCGCTCCGATAACCGGTCTCGATCGTGATGCGATCAAGGTTGAAAAGAACGAAAAATACAATAAAGGCCAGCTTTTTAAAGATTATTCCGGCGAGATACCGGCTTCTTACAAAAACGCTCTGGCTCTCTGTGAGAAATTCAACCCCAAAGCTGGCACCAATGATGCCCCCAGGCTCGATAAAGATATCGATGCTTTTCTTGCTACCCTTAAAAATGACCCGGTCATTATGCATGCCCTCAAAGTTACCAATACCACAATGGCAGACCTCAAGAGCAACTGGTTTGGTTCAGGCCTGGGTTTTGAACATGTAATCGCCGGCGAAACCAAGGGTTCAAAGGTCAGTGGTTTTCACTGGTGGTACAGATTCTATGACGCAGAACGCCGCGGTCGCGCCGACGTTCTCTCGGTTATGGCCGGTGTCGGCAACCATAAAATTTACACCGGCAGCTTCGTCTGGGATCCGGACGGAGACGGTCCTCTTGGCGAAGCCAAAAAGCCCAAGGGAGGCTTCTCTAATGGTCACTCAGTGCAGGCTCTGCTTGCCCTTGGCCATATCGCCATCGAAACTGCCCGCAGCATGGGCACTGTTCCCGGCGCCTTGACCTTCAACGCCAGCGTTAACGGTCAGGAATTCAACTGGCAGCTCTATACCATGGGTGGCAATATCCGCTCACTCTACCCGATGACCAACAAGGGTGCATCTGATGACGCAGTGTTTTACGATCACGAACGTGAGGTCATGACCGGCCGCTGACCTCTTACAGATCAGAATTCAGGAACGCAGGTGCGTATTTTATACGCACCTGCGTTTGTTTCTATGACGTTTATCTTTGCGCCGTAAATCTGCTGCAGCATTTCTGAGTTAATGATTTTTTCTGAGCTGCCGCAGGCAGCGACTCTGCCATTTTTGATAAAAATCGCCTGGTCTGATGTCCAGAGGGCGTGTTCAGGGTAATGGGTCGTTTTGATGCAGGTTATGCCGCTGCCGGCAAGATTGCGCAGGTGCTTCAGCAGCAGCAGCTGATTGCCGTAGTCGAGCCCGGCCACCGGTTCGTCGAGAATCAGAATGCCGGCTCCCTGGCTGAGTGCCCGGGCAATCAGAACCAGCTGCTGTTCACCACCGCTGATTTCGGTATAGGGGCGGTCAGCCAGGTGTTCGATACCAAGGCGGGCCATGTTCTGCCGGGCAATTTCGAGGTCGTTTTTTTTCAGGCTGCAGAAAATGCCGGCGTGCGGTACCCGGCCCATTGCTGCCACGTCGAGTGACTTGTAAGAAAATATCGGGCTGTGCTGCTGCGGCACATAGGCAAGCAATTTCGCCCTCTCCGCCAGTGGAATCTGGTCGATCGGCCGCCCGGCAATCAGAATCGTGCCGGATACCGGTTGTTTCAGGCCAAGCAGAAGCTTCAATAAAGTGGTTTTACCGCTGCCGTTGGGACCGAGAATTGAAGTGACACTGCCAGCTTCGATTGTGAAAGACAGACTGTCGAGCACCGGTTTGCGACTGTCATAATGAAAGCAGAGGTTTTCTACAGCGATTGCCGGCATCAGTTCCACCTGCCTGAGGTTCTGCTGAGAACGAAAATAAAGAAGGGTACACCCATCAGTGAAGTCATGATGCCGATTGGCAATTCGGTGCTGAATGCCGCCCGGCAGAAAATGTCGGTAACCAGTAGATACAGCGCGCCAATCAGGGTAGCGGCGGGTAAAACCTGCCGGTTGTCGGGGCCCGTGATCATGCGGGTGATATGCGGTATCATCAGGCCCACCCAGCCAACCATGCCGCCAAGAGCCACGGTTATTGAACAGATCATTGTCGTTACGGCAATCATCAGGTTGCGCACCGTTGAGACCTTGATACCGAGAGTTGCGGCCTCTTCTTCACCCATGCTGAGAATATTAAGGTAGCCGCTCATCGCATTGAGCAGGGCGATGCCAATGATGAGAAAAGGCGCAGCGGCAGATACCGCCGGCATGGTAACCGACGAAAACCCGCCCATCAGCCAGTGCACGATGGCCGGAAGTTCGTTGTGCGGGTCGGCAACGAACTTAACTACCGACAATAGTGATGTGAAAAGTGAAGAGCTGATAACGCCGCCCATGATCAGCATGATAAGCCGATTGCCCGGAAACAGTCGGGCAAGAAAAACCGCAAAGCCGACCGCGATAATGCCGGCGATAAAGGCGAACAAATGGGCGGTCAGCAGGCTTTTGCCAAAAAGCAGACCCAGCGATGCACCAAAGGCCGAGCCGGCAAGTACCCCAAGAAGGTCTGGGGAAACCAGAGGGTTGAGAAACATGCTCTGATAAGTTACGCCGGAAATGGCGAGGGCGGCGCCACAAAGAACCGCAGCCAGCAGGCGCGGCAACCTGATCTGCATGACGACAGTTCTGAAAGTTTCAAGCTCTTCACCGGAGAAACTGCCCGGTTTATCAGGCTGAAAACCAGAGAGGGTGGCAGAAAATGGCACAGAGACCGTGCCGAGATGCAGCGAGAAAAAACCGGTTAATACCAGAACCGCTGACATAACCGCCAATAAAATGTAATAGTGCCTTTTCTGCATTCAGAGCTGTAAATTAAAGATCGGTGTATTTGGTTGCCTTGCCATGGCACTTTTCTACCGGGTATTTCTGGGCATTTTTCTGCATCTTGCGCTCGATTGCCTCGTACATGTCAATCTCGAGGTCGTCAGCAAGCAGCATCAGATAAACGACGGTGTCGGCGATCTCGTCGGCGATTTTTTCTTTATCGCGTTTGATTTTCGCGACCACTTCTTCTTCGTTTTTCCATAAGAATTCTTCCATCAGTTCGGACGCCTCGATAGCTGCGGCCATTGCCAGATCTTTCGGCTTGTGGAATTTTTCCCAGTTGCGTTCCTGTCTGAAGATTCGCAGTTTTTTAATCAGTTCATTATAAGTCTTCATCTGGTATGTCTCCGGGTTTCTTTGAAGATGGCCTGATACGGAAGTCTACGGGCAGTTC
>DAOQWI010000082.1:4428-14104 GCA_035342015.1 Candidatus Ozemibacteraceae bacterium
GCCCGAGCTCCACTTTCGAGAAGCACAAGGGCCGCATTTTCGTCTTCGCTGATCATGGCCTGATGCAAGGCGGTAGTGCCGCCGGAAAGAATCATGTCGGGGTCAGCGCCAGAGGCGATAAATCCCTTCATCATCTCTATATCGCCGTTGATGGTGGCATAGGCAAGGGGAGTGAAATTGAAGTAATCATGTAAATTCAGAGCTTCAGCTTCGGGCGCGAGTTTGGCTATTCTTGTCGGCTTGCCTTTCAGGGCTGCGTTGTGGACCGGGTAGGTGACCATGTGCAAAAAGTCGGCGAACGGGTAGACTTTTTCGTCAACCAGCATGCTGCTTTTGCGCCAGATATGGTAACGCCTGAATTCGCGGTCGGTAGTTGTCAGGTGCCAGGCGGCCGGGTAAGAAAAAAGCATGACCCAGAACAGCACAAAAACCATTTTGAAGGTGTGCAGCAGAATGGATGGTTGACTATTCCTGGCCATTGGAAAAACTCCTGTGGCCATGAGTATAGCACACTGCCTGCCGAATAACTACCTCATTCGGGCTTTGTACCGACCGGATAGATTTTTATGGCGCCGATTTTGTCTGGCATTGTTGGCGACGGAATAAAAGAGATTCCGAGTCCGGGAAAATGCAGGCCGGGCATGGCATCATGCACTGTCGGCGGGCCAAGGCGGTTGCGCAGCAGTTCCAGTTGACTGCCAACTCCGATATGCTGAGGAGTCTGGCAGATAAAGTCTTTATTGACCGTCTCACGGGTAATGATAATCTGTTTCACTGCCTTGTCGTGCTCGTCAGAAAGAACGGTGAAGCCATTGTAAATTCTCTGTATGCCGTTGCTGTATTTTTGCATTGCGACGGGTTTCCCGAGAGATTTCTCAAGGTCTGTTTCTATTTCACCGAGGTTAATCAGCGGGTGCAGACCAAAGCCGGCAAGGATCGAACATTCTTTTGCCGGAGCAGTCGGCACAGGCCTGGACGGATGTATTGACGCCGGAGCTGAAGCGGGCGTTATACCACTGACATTGCTGATGGGCTGATGGATCGCTGCCGCCGAAATGGCCGGAATTTTTACTTCGAGAGAGTCGTTTACCGGAATGGATTCTGGAGTCGGCCTGGCCGATTCAGGCTGATAGACTGACCAGCTCTGACGAATTCTGTCGGGTATGTTCCGGACCGGTTCTACCGGTGGAGTTGATAAATTTTTTGCTGTTTCCAGCTTGTCCAGTTTATCAAGCTTAGAAGCGGCACTATGGCTGTCGTTTTCTTGAACTGCAGGGGTCTGGGCAATCTGATCGTTCTGTGTGTCTGGAGATTCTGGAGCAGTGTCGATTGCCGGTTCAGTTGCAGAATTGTCTGCAATGACCGGGGACTCGGTTTGAACCGTTTCAGATGCCTGATAAAGAATTGTTTCGACTGCGGCACTTTCTGAGGCCGGCTCAATAATGGCCGGGGCAGAATCCGGCTGAGTTGCGACAGCAGGAACCGCGGGTGTTTCTGATGCTGCAGGAGGCAAAAGTGCCGTGGACAAGCTTGCCGCTGCAGTCGGTTCTACTACTGCAACCGTGCCGGATGCCGTGCCGGTGGCACCAGGCTGTTTCTGGTCAGTGGTTTTGTCTGTTCTTGGAACTGGTCTGAGAAAAAGCTGGGTGACAGGCTGATGCGCAACCAGCAGATCAGTATCGAAGACATTGGTCGAAATGCGACTGATGGCGAGCATGGTGATGCTGACAAGGGCTGCGGTGATCATCAGGCCGCAGAATGCCTGCAGTGCCGGCAGAATCGTAGCATCGATCATTGCGGCGAGCGAGTGCTTGACGGGTCTGGTGCTGACATCACCGGTCAGAGCGTCAGCTACCAGTTCTGTGTCAGGCTCGCCCATAATAAAGCGGGCGGATGGCATGTGGCGGGTTGCCAGTTCCATTGCCAGTTCATTAGCTTCTTCGAGGGTCATCTCGTATTCAGTAATATGAATCAGGTGGTTGCGGTAATTCATTATTACCAGGGCATAGCGTTTATGCGGGTCGGTAAACAGGTGCCCAAGCAGAGTCGGCGGGCGCGAGCTTACGCCGATAACCCTGACCTGTTCGAAAGATGCCAGAATAATTGCCTTGCGGAGAACAAAACGGTGCTGAATGATGCTGACCAGGTTTTTGGCGTAATCGAGAAGCGTATGGTCGCTGACATTTGACATCTGAATGCAGATGACCTCGATAATACCAGCCATCAACAGGGCAAAAAGAAACTGAAAAAACATGCCCGGCGGGGTGATGCAATAATGTTGCAGATGCTCAAGAATAATGCTGAAAATGGAAAGGGCAATGAAGCTGTAAGAAAAGGCTTTTACCCAGCGGGCAATTCGGCTGGCAAAGCTGTGTTGCGGAAAGGTTCGGTAGAAAGCATTTTCTGTATAATCGATATTTTGATTATCGGTCATAAGGTTTTGCTGGCCCTTTTTCCCTTGATCAGTTGCAGGCGCGCAGGTTGTCTGACCGCCTTCACTTCAGGTCTGCGGGCTATGACCAGCAGAAGTCCTCCCTCGTTGTAGGTGACTCTCGCATTTTCACTGATTATAACATTACTAAGGGTGAGAGTTGAACCAAATTTAACTTCGGTTTTTTTTAGTTCGTATTTGAAGCCCTCGAGGGTCAGCCCTTTAACTGACGGTGTGAGCGGAATGAATGAAGCGCGGTAACCACAGCGGTTGTTGATCGCAGTTCCAGATGGTATCAGACTGGTTTCTTCATTCTTCGAGATGACGCGGCATTGTGGAAATTCGGCCAGCAGCTGCAGATTGAACAGGGTCTGATCGATTCGCCCACCGGTGGCAGCAAAAAGGTGAATGTCGTTATAACCCTGCCCTATGAGGTATTCTATGAGCAGCTGGCCGTCGCTTTTTTCCTTTTCTGGAGGGAAAACTATAAAACGGGAGAGTTTCTCGAGTTTGCGGCGGTTACTGGCTGTTATTGAATCCATATCGCCAAGAACCAGTGACGGGATGATGCCGTATTTCAGGGCGATGTTGGCGCCACCGTCGGCGGCGAAGAAATCAAAATCGGCATAGAATGTGCTTTTTCTGAAAAAATCAGGAGGAAGATCACATTCTCCGTTCAGAAAAACTACCGCTCGCTCATTGCATGGCTGCGGCCCGGGAAAAGTTTCGCATCGATTCGAAGTGGTCAGAGGGGGGCTCCCTGATAATTGAATAAAACAATGGAAAAATTGAAATTTAAGTAATAGAATAGCCACTGTTTATTGATTGTGCAAAATCTTTTTTTGGAAAATGAATATGGCAGCAGACAGAAGACAGTCAGACGCCCGCCGTGATGGCGGCAGCTCGGGGGATCGACGGCAGAAATCAGACCGGCGTGCCGCTCCGGGCCGAAGAGAGATTGATCAGTCAGGCGGTAAGGCCAAAGCTTCGTCTGAAGCTGGCGCCGGCAAAGCGGCAAAGACAAAAAAAGGGGCTGCGAAAGTCTCTGCAGTTCTTCGCAAGCTGGTCATTTTTTTCATTATTTGTGTTGGTTTATTTTCCGTCGGTCTGATCTACTTTTTTGCCAATCTCGATTCTTTTATGGGTGAGGTCGGCAAGCGGGTAAAGGTAACTATTGACCGGGCTTTTCTCGACCCCGACAGTTTGACCGACAGAACCACCAGGGCTCGCCTTAACTTCAGAGTAAAGAATTCTCTGCCGATGGGCGTAATACTGCAGAATATGAATTTCAGTCTGAATATCAGTGAATATCCGATTGCGAAGGGTATGCAGGCATCACCGAAACTGGCTATTGACGGCGGGCACGAGGCCATTGTGCCGGTTGCCTGTAATGTTGATTCGATCATGACCCGCCGCGCTCTGCAAAAAACGATAGAGAAAAATGCCGGACCGCTTTTGAAGGGCTTGTTGAATCGTGCCCAGGGCAAAGCCGATACCTTCGGTGACGATATCAAGGCTCTGGTGAAAGTCACCGGAACTGCCGAATTTCGTCTGAAAGCCGGCGGTGTCGAGATCCCTTTTACCCGCCAGCTTAACTTCTGATCGTAAAAAGCTGAAAAAGAGAAAACCGGGGGCTGTTTCACATTTTGTGAGACAGCCCCCGGTTATTTCTGAAAGGCGTTATTGCTTTTCGAAAGCTCAGAAGAAGCTCATGATGTCTTTGTAGGTAACGAATACCAGCAGACTCAGCAGAAAAAGCATGCCGGCGAAGTGAATGGTTTCTTCTACCTTCGGGGTGATGGCCAGTTTGAGGCCGGCGAGTTTGTTGATGAACCCGAACAGGATTTCGAGAAGAACGAAGACGATGCGGCCGCCGTCGAGAACCGGCAGAGGCAGGAGGTTGATCAGGCCGATATTGACCGAGAGAATGGCGGTGAGATAGAGCAGGTCGAAAATGCCTTTCGATGACTGGTCTTTGATCATTTTCATGATTTTGACCGGACCGGCGACGTCAGCCTGGGTTTCACGGGTGAACATTTTAAACAGACCACCCACGGTCTGAACGATAACACTCAGGCCGTCGTTGATGCCCTTGCTGCAGGCTTTGCTGAATGGCAGCGCCTGGAAGTCGAAATTATTGGGAGCAAGGGCGATGCCGATTTTGGCAGAACCCATGGCGCCCTCTGGTTTAACCTTGATTGAGAGAGTTTCCTGGTCGTGGATTTCATAGGTGCCGTTGTTGACCGCGAAATCTTCTTTAAGAATACCGCCGCCGGCTGCAGATTTGCGAATCGGATGATTGCGGGCAACGCTGAGAGTGATCTCTTTGCCGGCAGAGTTGTTGATGATGGTGATACCATCGCTCCAGTCGCTGATCTTCTGCCCGTCAATGGCGGTGATGATGTCACCACTCCTGATGCCGGCAATATAGGCCGGTTTATCCTGCGGGGCTTCCATGACTGCGATGTTGGTGAGCGGGCCGCCGGCGATGGCATAGATGGTGATGAACAGAACGATTGCCCAGACCAGGTTCATGATTGACCCGGCCGAGAGCACGAGAATTTTTGCCCAGGCCGGTCGGCTCAGGTAGCTTTTCGGGTGGTCGGCAGGTACAAGCGGCAGATCCTCGTCAATCTCGGGTTTTTCGCCTTCGGGCAGGTTCTTTTCATCTTCTTCGACATTATCCATGCCGGCAAGTCTGACGAAGCCGCCAAGGGGAAGGGGCCGCAGCGAGTAGAGAGTCTCGCCCCACTGCTTTTTGATGAGGCGGTTGCCAAAACCGATGGCAAATTCCAGAACCCAGATGCCCGATAGTTTGGCGGTGATGTAATGACCAAGTTCATGCACCAGTGCGATACTGACGAGAACGAAGCTGATTGACAAGATTGTTTTTACGGCGATATAGAGAAAACCTAACATCCGACGACCTTTCCTGACAGTTTATAAAATAAAAACCGTATAACACACCGGGCCGAGAAACAGGATACTGTCTATCCGGTCGAGTATGCCACCATGGGCACCGAGAAGCGCCCCTGAGTCTTTGATTTCAGACTCGCGTTTAAGTATCGATTCAAATAAATCGGCAAGTTGCCCCAGAATGGCAACCGAAAAAGCAAGTGCCAGCAGATTCGGGGTGGCGAGGGTCAGCATCTGGTAATGGCCCGCCAGGACGATGAAGGCAATGCAGGAAAGGGCGCCACCGACAGCTCCGGAAATGGTTTTGTTCGGGCTGATTTTCGGGGCGAGGCGCGGGCCGCGAATACTCATACCGAAGGCATAGGCGCCAATGTCGAGAGCCCAGATCGATGCAATCAGCACAAAAAGTGTCATGCCGCCGTAAGTTCTGCCAAGCAACAGAAAAAAACTGAGGCAGAAGGGCAGATAAAGCAGGCTGAACAGGCCATGGCAGAAGCGGCGGCAGCCATCGCCACGCAGACCGCGCAGCACCGTCGCCGCCATCAGCAGAACGGCAGCCAGACCTGATGCCAGTAACAGTCCGCGTTCACCGCTGAAGTGAGCGGCCGACATTATCAGCAGGGCACCGGCCCATTCGGCTATGGGCAGACGTTTTTCTTCACGTTCGAGCATGCGGGTCAGCTCAAACTGACCCATGAGGCAGACAATTACGATAAAAATCAGACGAACTATGTCGCCGCCGGCCACCAGCAGCCCATAAGCAGCAGGTATTCCGAGCAGCAGTACCGGTATTCTTGCCAGCATATCAGTTTTTTGCGAGCTGTTCGCTGATCATGCCAAAACGCCGTTCACGGTTCTGGTAGGCAAGAAGTGCCTTCAGCAGCTCGACATCGTCAAAATCCGGCCAGAGAACGGGGGTGAAATAAAGCTCCGAGTAGGCGCCGCGCCAGAGGTGAAAATTGCTGGTGCGCATTTCGCCGCTGGTTCTCACCATCAGGTCGACATCGGGGAGTTCTGGCCAGTATAAATTGGCGGCGATCAGTTCTTCGGTTATCTGATCAGCCTTGTAGCCCTTGTTGATAATTTTTTTGACCGCATCGACAATTTCGGCACGGCCACCGTAGTTTATGCAGAGGTTGAGCGACAGGCCCGGGTTGTTTTTCATCAGCTCGGTCGAAATATCGGCCTGGCGGATGATTTCGGGGGCCAGTTCTTCAAGACGGCCGAGCAGCCTGAACTTTACCCCTTCGGCGTGCAGATCATTGCGCTCTCTGACAATGTAGGCTCTGATCAGGCGCATCAGAGCAGATACCTCAAAACTTGGTCGGGCCCAGTTTTCGACCGAAAAGGCATAGAGACTGATATGTTTGACGCCGAGGTCGTTGGCAAAGCGCACGACGGTCTTTACACGGCGTGCGCCTTCCTGATGACCGTGAATGCGGCTTTTGCCCCGGCTCTTCGCCCAACGACCGTTGCCATCCATGATGATGCCGATATGAGCCGGAATCTTTGCCTGATCAAGCTCTTTCAGCAGGCTGTCTTTGAGTGCTTCTCTGTTTTCGGTCATGTGGCCGCTTTTCAGTCGTCGCCCCTGACAATGGCATCGACCGGGCACACTTCGGCGCATTTGCCGCAGCTGGTGCATTTACTGGTGATGACATAGGGAAAGCCGATTTTAATGGCTTTGACCGGGCATACAGGGTGGCAGGTACCACATGAAACACATTCTTCAGTGATTCTATACATGGTTTATTTTCCGAGAATTTCGTTTTCCTTGGCGACGAAAACCTTCTGGATGCCGTCGACATACTCGTCAGTCAGTTTCTGAATGCGATCAAGAGCTTTTTTGCATTCATCCTGAGTGATTTCGCTTTTCTTTTCCATGGCTTTGAGAACGTCGTTGGCGTCTCTTCTGACGTTTCGCAGGGCAACCTTGTAGTCTTCAGCCTTTTTCTTGGCGTTTTTCACGAGGTCGTTGCGGCGTTCTTCGGTAAGTGGCGGAATTGGCAGGCGGATAAGGTTGCCATCATTCTGCGGGTTGAGGCCGAGGTCAGATTTCTGAATGGCCTTTTCAATTTCGCTGAGCATGGTTTTGTCCCAGGGTTGGATTACCAGAGACTTCGGATCTGGAGCTGAGACAGAAGCGACATGCTGCAGGGGAACTTCCTGGCCGTATTGTGAAACCGTGATGCGACTCAGCAGTGACGGGGTCGCCCGTGAGGTGCGCATGGTTGAATAATCTTTTTTAAGAACTTCAATCGACTGAAGCATTTTGTTTTTAGCATCGTTGATGATTGATTCGAGAGACATGAAGCGGTTCCTCCTGAGAAAATTAGCTTTCGATTACGTCAGTTCCGGTGTTTTCACCGAGGCAGGCGCGCAGCATGATGCCGGGTTCATTGAGGTTGAGAACCTTCAATGGCATGCGGTTGTCGCGGCAGAGCGTGATGGCGACGAGATCCATGACGCCAAGGTTGCGGGCCAGGACTTCTTCGTAAGTGATCTGGTCAAATTTGCGGGCACCCGGGTTTTTGGCCGGATCAGAGTCATAGACTCCGTCTACTTTTGTGCCTTTGATAAGCACGTCACAGCCGGTTTCGATGGCCCTGAGTGCTGAACCGGAGTCGGTGCTGAAATATGGGTTGCCGGTGCCGCATGAATAAAGGCAGACAATACCTTCATCGAGGTAGCGCCTGGCAAGATCGATATCGTAGGCCAGAGCCATACTGCCCATAGGTATTGCCGAAAAAACCGCGGTTTTTACGCCGGCGGCTTCAAGGTGCTCAGCAAAACAGATTGCATTCATAACTGTTGCGAGCATGCCGATTGCATCGGCACGATGGCGTTTGAGAGCAGGCAGAGTCGTGCGTGCGCCTCTGAAAAAATTGCCGCCGCCGATGACAATACCGGGGGTGATTCCGGCATTGATCAGTGATTTCACTTCGCCGGCGAATTTTTCGAGGGTGCCGCGGTCAAAGCCGTAGCCGTCTTTGCCGCCGAACATTTCGCCGCTGAGCTTGAGCAACGGCCTGATAAATCTGGGTCTGGACGATGACGAGGCTTGATTCATTTTCTTTCCTGTTATAACCGGGTTTACAGGGTTAGAGACGCCTGCAGTGCAGGCGTCTCTAACATCATACGGACGGATACTTCGGAGAGATTTTCACTTAACCTTAGGCAGAGGCTTCAGCAGCATGTTCATGCTGAGCGGCTTCGGTAGCAGCAGCTTCACCACGGGCCCATCTGCGATAGGCGACCAGCTCTATTTTGGCGCCAATTGCTTTGGACACTTCATTGGTAAGGTCAGAGATTGATTTTTTGTCATCTTTAACATAAGCCTGGTCAAGGAGACAGTTTTCTTTGAAGTATTTGTTCAATCTGCCTTCTGCGATTGAGCGAATCTTTTTATCGTCCTGGGCAGCGGCAGCCTCTGCAGAAACCGTTTGAATGATTTTGCGAGCTTTGTCTACTGTTTCCTGGTCAATCCAGCCTTTTTCCATGTTGGACTTCATGTGGTCTTCGCTGTCGACATGGGCGGGGTTGATTTTTTCTTTTTCAAGAGCTTTGTTAACGGCTTTTCCAATTAACTCAGCTTTTGTTTTTTCGACGGCAATGTTAAGTTCTCTGGTTTTTACTTCCTGGGTGATGTTATCCGAAGACAAAGCCATCGGATTCATCGCGGCAACCTGAAGAGCTACTTCATGAGCGTAGTGAGCCACTTCAGATTTTTTTGCGGCGGCTTCATTTTCGGCTTTGACCTGAACGAGAACACCAATGCTGCCTTCGCCGTGGACATAGGTATCAAAGATACCGTTCTGGCCGGCGGCAAAAGTGAGATGTTCAGCACGGCTTACCGAGATGTTTTCGCCGGTGGTGGCGATTTTAGACTTAACGAATTCTTCAAATGGCTGCCCGTCGACAGTCATCTTGTTGAGGTCTTCTGCAGTTTTTACAGATGGGGTTTTGAGAACCAGATTCGCGATCTTGTTCGCAAAAGCTGCGAAATCTTCGTTTCTGGCGACAAAGTCAGTTTCACAGTTGACTTCGACCATGGCAGCGGTGCGTTTGTCAGCAGTGGTCAACGGAATTACCAGACCCTGTGAAGTGGTGCGACCAGAGCGTTTGTCGGCTGAGGCAAGGCCCTTCTTGCGGAGGTAGTCAACGGCGGCTTCAAAATCGCCATTGCATTCTACCAGGGCTTCTTTGCATTTCAGCATGCCGGCATTAGTTTTTTCACGAAGCTCTTTTACCATCTGAGCACTTATCTGCATAGTTTCCACCTTTCGCTTCTGTAGCTTAATTAGTCAATAACGAGTTTATCGTCTGCGT
>DAOQWI010000083.1:0-14029 GCA_035342015.1 Candidatus Ozemibacteraceae bacterium
CAAAAACAATTTCCCCGCTGACTTTATCTGTGAAGCGGTCGACCAGACCCGCGGCTGGTTCTACAGCCTGCTCGTCACCAGCACCTTCCTGCACAAGGCACCGCCCTACAAGAACGTCGTCGTTCTGGGCCTCATCTGCGATAAAAACGGCATCAAGATGAGCAAATCTAAGGGCAACGTGCTCGACTGCATGTCGCTGTTCGACAAATACGGTGCTGATGCGGTTCGCTGGTCGCTCTACAGCGGCACTGCCCCCTGGAACACCAGACGTTTCTACGAAGAAGCGATTGCCGAGTCGCAGAAGCGCTATCTGGGCACTCTGCAGAACGTCTACAGCTTCTTCGTTCTCTACGCCAATATCGAAAAATTCCAGCCACAGCAGCACAATATCCCGGTCTCTGAGCGCCCCGAGATCGACCGATGGATCATCTCACGCTTCAACCACACCACCGACGAAGTGCGCAAGGCCATGGACCGCTTTGAAATCGTCTGGGCCACCGGCCACATGGAAAAATTCGTCGACGACCTGTCGAACTGGTATGTGCGCCGCAGCCGCCGCCGCTTCTGGAGCAGTGAGAATGCCAGCGATTCGATGAGCGCCTTCGTAACCCTTTATGAACTGCTCGTCGGCATGGCCAAACTGACCGCGCCGTTTACCCCGTTCATCGCTGAAGACATCTACCGCAACCTGGTTGCCGGCGTCGATAAATCGGCACCAGAAAGCGTGCATCTCGCCGATTACCCGACCGCCCGCGAAGAGCTTATCGATGAACAGCTCGAACGCAAGATGGACTTTGTCATGAAGGTCGTTCAGCTCGGCCGCGCGGCCCGCAACGAAGCCAACCTCAAGGTACGCCAGCCGCTCGCCGAAATGAAAGTCGTCATCGCCGACGATTTCGAACGCAACGCCCTCAAAGACATGGAAAACCTGCTGCAGGAAGAGCTCAACATCAAAGAAGTCTGCGCCGTTACCGATGCCGCCAGCCTGGTTCGCTACGTCGCCAAACCGAACTTCAGAACCATCGGCCAGGGCCCGCTCAAGGGCATGATTCCGCAGATCAAGGCACATCTCGAAGCCGCTGACGGCAACGAAGTGCGCAAACAGCTCGCCAATGGCGGCTATGAATTTGAACTCGACGGCAAACCGGTCACACTCAAACCAGAAGAAGTCGATCTGCAGGCCCAGGCTTCGAGCGATTTCGCCGTACAGTCAGAAGGTTCTCTCAGCATCGCGCTTAAAAAGACCCTGTCGCGCGAACTCATTCTTGAAGGCCTCGCCCGCGAGCTGGTCAACAAGATTCAGTTCATGCGCAAGGAAAAAGGTTTTGACATTGTCGACCGCATTAAAGTCGGATATGATGTAATTGATACCGACATGAAAAAAGACATCGAGGATTCAGTCAGCCAATATGGCAGCTACATCACCCAGGAAACCCTGGCCCGCCACATTGGCGCACTCGATAATGAGACCGGTGATGCTTCTGAATGGAATATCAACGGCATCAGAGTTAAACTTGGCATCGCCAGGGAGGCCGCAAAATGAGATTCAAACTGCCACTTAAGACCCTCGCAGAAACCGTTGCGATTGTCAGCAAAGCCGTCGCCATGAAAGGCGTCAGGCCGATACTTGCCAATCTGCTGATCACCGCCCAGGATGGCCAGCTGCGTTTTGTCGGTACCGATCTCGAAGTCATGATGATTTCGACAATCGAAGCCGAAATTCACGAGAACGGCAGTTTCACGATTCCAGCCAAGCTGGTTCAGGAAATCATTTCCAGCATTTCTTCAGATGACGAAGCCATGGTGACCTTCGAACTCAGTGGCGATGAGTCTTCAGAAATCGTCATTTCAAGCGGCAGAAGCCGATACAACCTGCAGATTCAGGGCATCGAAGATTACCCGCCGGTGCCGGTTCTCAACGACGACGGCATGCAGTCTTTTCAGACCCGCAGTGACGACCTCGCCAGAGCCCTTAAAGAAGCTTCCGTAGCCATGAGCATCGAAGAGGGCAACCCGGTGCAGAAGAGCATCTGCATAGACTTCAGCAATGCCGAAAAACCTGTAATGGCCTCTACCGACAGCAAAAGACTTGCAGTTACCCGCATTCAGAATATTGCGGTTCCAGAGAATTTCCGCCGCGTCTTCATTGTTCCGTCGCGGGCGGTTGCCGAGCTCAACAAGCTTTTCGACAGCAACGAAACGGTTATTATCGGCCTGTACAAAGAACAGCTGGTATTCAGTTCACCGCAGTTTCAGCTTATCACCAGACTCGTCGACGGCAAGTTTCCTGACTACAACAGGGTATTGCCGAAAGAATCGAGCCGTATTCTCAAGCTCAACCGCAAAGAACTGAATCAGTCGCTCAAGGCGGTAGTGCCTATCGCCCGCAACATCAGCGGCCTGGTGCATTTTGATGTCACTGCCAACGAAACCCGTGTATGGTCAGATGCCAAAGAACAGGGCAAGGCTGAATCGTTTATTCAGTCTGAACTGACCGGTGAACCAATCAATATCGCCTTCAACGTCAAGTTCCTGCAGGACTTCCTTGCCGTAACGGCTGATGAAGAAGTCGTCATCGAAATGACCACCCCGAGTTACCCCGGTCTGATGCGTCCGGGTAACCCCGAATCTGATTTCAAATACGTCGTAATGCCGATGTCTTACTAATCTTTATGAAACAGGAAAAAACCATGAGCAAGATTGATGTCGCCAAACTTCGCCGGGAACTTGCCAGCGAAAAGTCAGACATTCGCAAGGCCGCCTTCAGCGAACTGAAGTCTCTGGCAGTCGAAGAAGCCATGCCGATTCTGACCGAGCTTCTCAACTGCAAGAATGACGACATTCTCGCCGATGTCAGCAAAGCCATGCTGAACTACAAGGACGAAGCGCTTCCCTGGCTGGTAAAGGCCCTGACTTCAGATACCTGGAACATGCGTCGCGGCGCCTCGATGGTTCTCGGCCGCCTTGGCCCCGGCTCGCTCAACAAGCTGATGTCGATGGTTCCGGAAAACGAAGAAGACGTCGACTACTGGATGGTTCAGACCCTTGGCAACATGGGTGGTGAGGCCGTGCAGTATCTGGTGCGCATCTTCAAGCATCCGAGCCAGAAAATAAGACTTGCAGCCATTCGCGCTGCCCAGAACATCAATGACCCGCGCATGGTCGTGGCCCTGCTGCATCTGCTCGAAGAACAGAACTGGCCGGTACGCAAGGCGGCTTTCGACAGCCTTGAAAAAATTCATCTCTGTAACCCGCAGGCGGTATCTGAAGCTCTCGATACCAGCAGTGATGAAGCCAAATTCTGGATCATCAAACTGCTCGCAGATCAGGCGACTCCTGATCTGGTGCCGAGATTTGCCCGTATCGTCGAAACCGCCCCCATGGAATCGAAGCTCGAAGCGATCAAGGCGATGGCCATGGTTGAAAACAGCGAAGCCCACCGCCTGCTGGTCAGCTATCTCGCCCACAAATCATGGATCATCAGAAAGACCGCTGCCGATTCTATCTGGGCACAGGGCATCGGTGTTTCAGAAGAGCTGATTTCTGCCATTCGCGGCACCAACGTCGATGCCCGCTACTGGTCGGTAAAACTTCTTGGCCAGTCGCGCGAGCCGAAAATTTTTGAAGAGATTGTTAAATGCCTGCAGGATTCACAGTCGGCAGTGCGTTCGGCGTCATGCCAGGCTCTCGGATCACTCGGTGACAAACGGGCACTGGCACCTCTGATGACCATGCTCAACGACGAATCAGAAGACGTGCGCACTGCCGCGATCCTCTCTCTTAGCCAGCTTGGCGAACGCGATGAACTGCCCGTAAAAAACGCCCTGCCGGCACACGTTCGCAAAGAAAATATGGCCTCATGCCCAAACTGCGGCAAAATGGTCGGGCGCAACTTCAGCTTCTGCCCGTTCTGCCTTGAACACCTGCGCAATGCCTGCCGTAGTTGCGGCAGAGCAATCGAAGCAGGCTGGAAAGGCTGCCCTGACTGCGGAGCTCCTCTCTGATAAACTGAAACCCAGGAGGCCGGAATGAGCCGAAAAAAAGCCTCAGCATTCTTAAGAGTGGCTGTGATGCTCGTTTTTTCGGCTCTTTTTGTTTTTCCGCAGCTGTTTGCCGATCAGGAGCCAAGCCTGATCAAGATCGGCGTGCTCAAAAAAGAGAGTATCGGCGGCTGGAACTATGAATGGCAGGAAACTATCGAATTTCTGAACCGCGAAATCACCGAGCATCTTTTTCAGATGCAGCTGATGGGCTGGAACGAACTGCGTTCAGCAGTTGAAGACGGCGATGTCGATTTTGTCATCGCCAGCCCGATTTTCAACGTCGAAGCCGGCATGGCAGGTAATCTAACGGTTCTTGCCACTCTCAAACGCGAAAGCGAGAAGATCGAGGCCTTCGACAACCTGTTTGGCGCGGTTATTTTCTGGCGTTCAGACGACAAAAACATCAAGTCACTCTGGGATATACGCAACAAAAAACTGGTAGCCGGGCCGGTGCAGTCTATTGGCGGCTGGCTGGCGGCAGCCCGTGAATTTGCCGAACGCGGTATCGACCTGCGCAAAGCCTGCCGCGAAATCACTCACCACGCTGATATCGAAAAAATTATCGACGAGGTTCTATCGGGCCGGGCTGATTTTGGCATCTGCCGTACCTCAAGCCTTGAACTGCTGGCAAAAGAAGGCAAGTTCGACATGAATTCGATAACCTTCAGCCGCGAGCTTTACCTGCACACCAATGCCCTGCCATTCGCGTGCTCGACCAGGCTTTACCCTGAATGGTCATTTGCAAGAGTCAGACACGCCAACGAAAACCTTGTAGAACGGGTGACGCTGGCAATTCTCAAGATGTCAGATGTTGACATACCAAAAAAGATTACCTGGGGAATCGCCGCTAATTACGCTCAGGTTCATCAGTTGATGCAGGTTTTGAATCTTGAACCCTATAACACCGACAACTCGATGGTAGCAAATCTGATCAGCAGATTTCGGAACTGGATCGCTATTTTCCTGGTTTCAATGGTTATCCTCGGTCTGGTTATCTTTTATCTTCTCGCTCTCAACCGTAGACTGCGCAATGTTACCGAAGAACTTGCCGGGCAGCGCTCTTTTTTGAAGCACCTGATAGACTCCATTCCAGATTTTATCTTCGTCAAAGATTTTCAGGGACACTACCTGCTCTGCAACCAGTCATTTGCCAGAAGCTTCGGCTGCAACCCCGACAAGATAGCCGGTAAAACCGATGCCGAAGTTTTTCCAGGCATGGAACCCATAATAGAAACAACTCCGCTGCTGCCTGAAAAGATCGGCACCGAAAAATTCGCCCGAGAAATAGATCTGCCTGACTCAACCACCATTTTCGGGGAAATTATCCGCGTCACCTGCAAACTCCGCGACAGCGAAGAGCCTCGTCTGGTCGGCATTATCCGCGATGTCTCGGTAAGTCACCGGGCACGACAGATTCAGGAACAACGCGAAAAGCTGATTTCAGGTATTGCCGAGGCTGCGCATCTGGTAGTCGGGGCAGAGACATCGGTCGAAGAGTCGATGCCGGTAGCACTTGATGCCATCGCCGTAGCAGTCGGCGCTGACCGCATCGGTCTGATCAAGAGAGGTGAAAATGACCTTCACGACAGCACCTCAATCTCTTTCAGATGTTTTTCATGCTATTGCCGCAATCAGCATCATTGCCACCGCCAGACCGCCGACCTCGTCTACGAAATTATCCGAAGCAACTCTTCGAAGCTTCTGAGTGGCTCTGGTGTCGGCAGAAACTTTGCAGAATTCTCTACTGACATTCAGGCAAACCTTCGCGCGGTCGGTCTTAAATCTCTTCTCATCATTCCGATTTTTGTGCATAAAAAATTCTGGGGCTGCCTCGAAGTGCATGTCCTGTCAGAAGAGCGCCGCTGGTTCGATTTCGAAATTTCGGCTCTTGAGCTGGCTGCCGACATATTTGGTTCGATGATCGAACGCAGCAATGACTTCAGACAGCTGCTCGACTACCGCGACAGATTGAAGCTGGCCCTTGACTCGGCGGGCCTTTTCCTCTGGGAATACGATTTTGAGACAAGTATCAACAATACCCCTGACGATCTTTATCACAACCTCGGCTATACCGATCCCAGCGAAGTCAGCAGGCAAAGGCAGATCGGCTTCGAGATCATTCACCCCGAAGACCTGCACCTGATCAAGAACATTGCCGAAGTTGAAAACTGCCAGTTCGAAGCCCGCCTCAAGAGTAACGGCGGTAAGTACCTGTGGCATTCATTTATCGGGCGTAACTATTTTGGCAGCAACCGCCGCCACATCAGGCTCATCGGCTTTTTCCGCAACACCACGGTTGAACACGAAAACGCTATGGCTCTGCGCATGGAAGAAGGCCGTAACGTGCATGCGCTCACCGCAGCACATGCTGCCAGCTGGGAATACGTTCCCGAAGAACGACGGTTTTACTGGTCAAGCCACATCAAGAATCTGCTCGGCTATAACCCCGAAATTTTTTCGCCGAATATTCAGTCGGTATATCAGGTCATTCACCCCGAAGACCTGCACGAAGCCAAAGAAGCGGTGCGTAAATTCTTGCTTTCGGGCAAAGAATTGCGTTTCGACTGCCGGCTGCGCAAGTTTGACGGTAGCTACAGCTGGTTCACCAACATCGGCACTCAGGTTAAAGACCCTGAAATGGAAGAATACCGCTATTACGGTATTTTGATTGATATTTCTGAAACCCGCGCTCTACAGCAGAATCTGCTCGAGGCCCGCAACCGTGCTGAAGAAATGGCGGTTCAGGCACAGCAGGCCAGCCAGGCTAAAACCGAATTTCTTGCCAACATGTCGCACGAAATCAGAACTCCTATGAACGGTGTTCTTGGCATGCTTGAACTGCTGATAGCAACCGAACTCAATCCGCGGCAGCAGGAATTTGCCGACCTGATCTACCGTTCTTCGCACTCATTGCTGAATATTCTCAATTCAGTGCTCGACCTTTCAAAGATTGAAGCGGGCAAACTGGTGCTAGAACCGCTTGGTATCAACCTGCGACGCCTGATGGAAGAAACCGTCAGCCTGATGCAGCCGCTGGCCGAGAAGAAAAAAATCGAGATGGTCCTCAAATTTCCGCCTTCAGTGCCCGAAAATGTTATCGTTGACGGCGGCAGACTGCGCCAGGTTCTGGTTAACCTGATCAGCAACGCGGTTAAATTCACCGAAGAGGGTTTTATCAGCCTCGAGATCAATGCAGAGTCGATGGCAGACAACACCGCCGCATATACCTTCCGGGTTAAAGACACTGGTATAGGCATGACCGCCGAACAGCAGAAGATTGTTTTCGACAAGTTCAGCCAGGCTGATTCCTCGATCACCAGGCGTTTTGGCGGCACCGGCCTCGGTCTGACCATCTGCCAGGAACTGATTAAGCTCATGGGCGGCGAGATAAAACTCGAAAGCGCCCCGGGGCTCGGCACAAAAATTCACTTCACCCTCGTCTTGAAGTTGTCTGAAAACCAGGTTGGCCAGAAACCTGAATTTCCTGAAAACCTGAAAGTATTTGTGGCTGGCCCGGCCAACCCTGTAACAGATACCCTGGGCGAGATACTGACAGCCTGGAACCAGAGCTGGAGCCTGATAGACCGTGACCATATAAGTGAAACTCTTCAGAAAGAAAGCAGACCGAATACACCCACGCTCGCCATCATCGACCTGGCACCAGGAGAAAAGCCTGATGAACAGCAGATGGCCGACAATATTCCCAATACTGCGGGAACAATTTATCTGATGACGCCACGCCAGCTCACCGCAATCAGCAGCGCAGGCCGCAAACTGGCAGAATCCTTTTTGATCAGCAAGCCGGTGACCAGCTCCAAACTTGCTTCAGCCATGATTGAGATGCTCAGCCGCAGGAAACAGCGGGCAACCGACGCATTTCACTCATTCAAAGGTGCCAGCGGCAGATTCAAAGCCCTCACCCCCGATTTTTCGCTGAAGACCCTGGTGGTCGAAGACAACGAAATCAACCAGGAAGTGGCCCGTGGCATTCTCGAAATGTTCGGCTGCACTGTAACTGTAAGTGGTTCCGGTGCCGAAGCTCTTGAATTTCTTGAGCAGCAGTCATTTGACGCGGTCTTTCTCGACTGCCAGATGCCCGAAATGGATGGCTTCGAAGTAATCAGAAGAATTCGGGCAGTCGAAAAAATGAAAACACTGCCGGTAATTGCCATGACCGCATATTCTATGCCCGGCGACCGCGAAAAATGCCTGGTTGCAGGCATGAACGATTATCTGGCAAAACCTATCAACCCTGATCTGCTGCTGCAGATCCTGCGCAATATAAAAACACACGCCACCAATATCAACGACCCGGTTCAGCCGATAGAGATTTCTCAGTCCACCGATTCAGACTCTGAAGAACCGGTATTTGACGCTGCCAGAATCAGAAGAATCTTTTCCCGCAAGCCCGCTGCCCTTGAAAAAATTGTCGAAGTCTCACACCAGAACTTTCAGAAAATCCTGCTTGAGTTCGAAAAACACCTGGCAGAAAAGGATTTTTCAGGCTGCAAAAAATCAGCACACACGATGAAAGGCTCAACCGCTAACCTCGGCGGCAACCTCGTTTCTGCAATAGCCCAGAAACTTGAGAACGCCTGCAGAGACGAAAACAGCCCGCTGATTGAAGAGCTTAAATCCGAGCTGAAGCTGCATTACGAAGATTTTCACCTCGCCCTGAAACACCTCAGCGAAGAACTGTCGCAGGCCGGCGTTCCACCGAAAAAGCTGTAGCCCACCAGAACCGGGCAATTACAATTAAGCACCTGGATTCCGGGTCGACGCCCGTAATGACGAAATTCGTATCCGGCGTTCCAGCGTTTGCACCCAAATCCCTTGCAAAAAAACGCAGGGTCGAAAACCCTTTAAGATTTTCGACCCTGCTGAATTGGTTGTTATCAGCGTTTAGAGTTTGCGGGATCGTGCTTTGCCGGTTTGTGAGCATCAGCCACCGGCTCGCCTTCTTTCATGCGGCCCAGATAAGAGGGCAGTTCGACTCCAGCCATGCCGGCCACATCCTGCAGCGGCGGCAATGACTTAACAAAGCTCGAAACAAAGTTCGAAGTCGATGAATTGCCGTTTTCGTTACCGGCCGAATCCCAGACGGTGATCTTGTCGATTTTAATGTTCTTGATGGCCTCAACCTGCTTCTCGACGATAGATTCAATCTTTTCAACCATCAGCAGGGTTGCCAGTGCTTTCGGGTCATTGTTTACGCTCTTGAGAAGTTCGGCATAACCAAGTGCCTTGGCGCTGAGCACTTTTCTGACGCCTTCGGCTTCGGCTTCGTAATTCTGCAAAAGCGCGTCAGCATGACCTTTGGCCTCAATGCTGATTTTACCGGCTTCTGCCTGAGCATCAAGCTCAATTTTATGCTTTTCGATTTCTTTTTTAACGATTTCTTCGGCTTTGAGGCGTTCAAGTTCGGCCAGATACTGGGCCTTCTGAATTTCAACCTGGGCTTCGCGCAAAGCTATTTCGGCACTCTTGCGGGCCTGGGCTTCTTTGACCATCAATTCAGAATTCGAAACGACAATCGCGGCCTTCGATTTGTTTTCGCCCTCGATGGCTTCAGCTTCTTTCTGCTGCACATAAACGCGGCGCTCAGCTTCAGAGTTCTTTTCACCCATTTCTGCTTCAGCCAGTTTCTTGGCGACCTGAATGGTTCTTTCGCTGTTGGCTTCAGCTTCACCGATTACCGCCAGTGCTTCTTTCTTCTGCACGAAAACGCGGCGGTCAGCTTCTGATTCTTTTTCGCCCTTGTCGGCTTCGGCAAGGTTTTTGGCAACCTGAATGGCACGTTCGCGGTTCGCAACCGATTCACCGATCGCACCCAGCTTCTGCTGTTCGGCCACATCGACCTTGGCGCGGTTGATAGCTTCTGAAGCGGCCTTTTTACCGATACTTTCGATGTAGTTCGAACCATCGGTAATGTCGGTGATGTTAACGTTGATCAGATACAGACCAATTTTGTTCAACTCAGGCTCAACGTTCTTGCGCACTGATTCAAGAAAGCTTTCGCGGTCCTGGTTGATCTGCTCGATGGTCAGAGAAGCAACTGTCAGACGCAGCTGACCGAAGATAATTTCTTTGGCCATGTCTTCCATGGCTGAAGTCGACAGGTTGAGCAGACGCTCGGCCGCATTGTTCATAATCTTCGGATCGGTGCTGATACCGACAGTGAAGGTCGAAGGCACGTTGATACGGATATTCTGCAGCGACAACGCGTTCTGCAAAGGAATACTGATCGTCATCGGTGTCAGGCTGAGATAGGCATAATCCTGAATCAATGGCAGAACCAGAGCACCACCACCGTGCAGACAGCGGGCCGAACGATTGTCAGAAACCCGCCCGTAAATAACCAGAATCTTGTCTGACGGGCAGCGCTTGTAACGCGAAGCGAGATACACAAAGGTTGAGAACATGATTGCAACTAATGCTGCAACGACTATCGGCCACATAATTTTCCTCCTGCTTCTCTGTTATCCTTTTCAACAATTAATACACCGTTATCCTGAACCCAGACAACAGTTATCTGCTCTCCGGTTTTTATCTCTTCTTTATTTGCGGAAATGGCATCGCGAACATGCAGTCTGCCATCGATCTCGACCTGAACCTGCCCAGTGCCTTCTGCCGGAATTCTCAAATAAACAGTGCCGCCCGAGCCAAGCGCCCGACGCACCCGCATCGTGCCGTCACACTGCAGACTTGAAGCAAATCTGAACATCTGCGCCAGAATCCAGACTGTGAGAACGCCTGCAGCCATACCGCCGGCAGTCGCTATCCAGGCGGGGAAACCACTTTCATAAACCAGCGCCAGCCCGACCCAGCCAAACATCATGAAAAAAGCTGTAAGCCCCTGAATAGAGATATACTGAAAACAGAGGTCAGAATTATCGAGCCCCTCGTGACCGCTGCCATCGGCATGATCGCCACCAATGTCTGCCGACACATCATCGTGAACGTCAGAAACATCGCTGACATCGGAAACATCATGCCCGATTTCAGCTGGTGCGTCATGATCTGCGGCATCGATCTCCCCATCAGAAGAGCCGAGCATGCCGGTAAACATGAGCGCCATGCGAATCATAAAAACAACGGTGCCACTCAAAGCGCAGGTGAGAAAAAACTTCTCCAGCAGCCCGAGACCCATGATAAATTCGAGCAAGCCCTATTTCCTCCAGATTTTCCAGGCCCTTTTTACAAGGTTCCGTACCGATTTTACACCAGTATAGAGATATTGTATAACAGTTTAGAGACTTTGTTTAGAAAAGGAAAATCGTGAACAGTAACACATCCCCCAAATTTTCCTGGCAGTCACGCGACCTGATTCTCGCCGCAGTTTTTATCATGGCTTTGCTCAGCCTTCTCAATTGTGGTCAGGGCGGTCTCGAAAACTTTATTGCCGGCACTGATAAACCTTCCAGCGTCTACGGCGATTTCTGCGAATATTATTACCCGGCCGGCAGAATGATCAGCAGACAACACCAGCCTCTGGGAGGTTACTTTTACACTCCTTCTTTCGCGCTTGTGTTACAGCTGTTTGCTCCCGATTCGATATCTGACGCCAGGTTTCGCTGGCAGATACTGCAACACCTCGGCATTGCCCTTTTTTTACTTATGCCGGCAATCAGACTGGCAAGGCGCGGCAGACGCAAAATCTGGTTTTTTCTCTACATTCTGCTGACAATGCTTTCTTTTCCGCTCTGGCACAACCTCAAATGGGGTCAGGTAAGCATACTGCTGACCTTTTTATGCCTGGCCGGCCTGGTATTTTACGAACGCGGTCAGAAGTGGCCCGCAGCAGTCTCATTGAGTCTGGCGACTCTGATAAAATATTACCCTGGCGTATTGCTGCTTTATTATCTCGTGAACCGCGACTTTCGCTTCATTGGTCGCTATATTTTGTGTCTGCTGATATTCGGTCTGGTTTTACCCGCTGCAGTTATGGGCTTTGGCACAACCATCGACTTTTACCGACTGGTTAACGAAGAAATGACCTATGCCCTCGACTGGGTTACCTTCGACCTGAATTCGCAATTTTTTCCGCATGTTGTTATGCGACTTTTCGGCCTCGAACCGGAAGGGGCAGTTCGTGGAGTTCTCACCCTGCTGGGCCTCTGCATCTTTCTCGCGGTCCTCGTCAAAATTCACCAGGTCTGCAAAGCCGGGCCGCATGACCACACTTTTGCAGCCTCCGGCCTGCTGCTGACCTTTCCACTTTTAATCAACACCTCATGGCCGCACTATTTTGTTTATCTGCCATTCTGCGTAGTTCTGCTGCTGCAGAAAGCGGCTACTCCGCGGCAGCGCGGGTGCGTCATCACTGCCGCATTTCTACAGAGCATATTCATCTATGCTGCTTCCAGCTATCAGGTTTATTCCGGGTTCGGCTTTCTGCTGGCCGCTAACCTGCTCCTGCTCGGCACCTGGTTTTCTGCCCTAAAAGCATCTCCGGGTTCTGCCGCTTAGGCAGAAACCCGGAGGTGTCTTTATAAAATCAGGATCTTAAAAGATTATCTCTTGCAGCCTTTTTTGGCTTCGAGATTTCTCCAGTGACCTTTAACGTGTTTACCGTTTTTGTCATAGTGACCTTTTACGAAGGTCTTGTCTTTTTTGCCACATACGGCTTTTTTAACAGAAGTGCCGGCATCCATTACCTTGTTCTGAACTGCATCGTGAGCTTTGGTTCCGACTTTTTTACCAGCTTCGAAACCCTTCTTGAAAGAAGCTTTCATTTTGCTGAGGAAACCGGGTTTGTGCTGACCGCACTGTGAAGCCTGACCAGCCTGTTCGGCCTGACCTGACTGTTCTGACTGACCGGCCTGTGAAGCCTGACTTGACTGTGAAGACTGGCCTGCCTGTGAAGACTGACCTGCCTGTGAAGACTGACCTGCCTGTGAAGACTGACCTGACTGATTGGGGTTGCCGGCGAATGAGGGGGCAGCTACCAGAGAGAGGGCAAGAACAGAACTCATGATGACTTTGCGCATGTTAGACACCTTCCTGATTGAACTTATTACTTATTAGATATCGACGAACAATAATGAATAAATGATGCGCCAGTATACGCAACTTGCATGCCAAATCTTGCTTTTCCCCAGAAAGCCTTATGAATAAAGATTTTGCACCAACCAGTGTACCTTGACGAATTTTTTACATTGTCAAATTTCCGGCAGCCGATGCTGAAAAATCACCAGCAGCCTGCACCTCGTTCTTAAACCGCAAAACCCTGACGGCTTGTAAACATTGAACGTTCAGAATCGATGATTTACAGGTCATTACTGCGAGAACATCGAATGCGTAAAATCAACAACTTCCACGTCATCCCTGCGCAAGCAGGTATTTAAACCTTTAAAACAAGATTCCTGCTTGCGCGGGATGACGAAGAACGAAGGAATTTTATTTCTTCGAAGGTTTGCGGTGACCGATGACCATGAATTCATATTCATCGAGTTCAATCGGGCCACGGCGCCAGTTACCGGCGGTGCCGCCATAAATGTGGTCAGCTTTGAGACCGACACGATTAATCATTCTGACAATCTCTGGTGGCGTATAATAGCGCTCGATCGCTTTGACCCCGACCTTTCTGCCATTCAGTTCAACCTGCGTCTCCAATCTGCTGGTCAAAGTCAGCAGGTCGACATCGCCATTTGCCACATCGGCATCTGATATAGATCTGAGCAGACGAAAAGCGCTTAAGAGATTTACCATAAAAGGTTTTTCGGGCTTAAGAGCCTCTGACATGGCAGCAAAAACGGCCATGTCCTTGCCCCAGATATCGTCGTCGTCAGAAAAAAGACACAAAGCCCCTTCGCAAAACGAATAAACCGCATCAAAAGGCTGCTGCGCCACAAAATCCTGTGCCGGGCAATGCACCCAGTCAACCAGAACTCCGCTCTTTTCGGCATTTTCTTTTGCCTGCGCCAGCATGCCGGCAGAAATATCGACACCGGTCACCTGATAGCCGCGCCGCGCCAGTTCGACAG
>DAOQWI010000084.1:0-13904 GCA_035342015.1 Candidatus Ozemibacteraceae bacterium
AACTGCAGGTTGACACATATTCGATGGGCTTTCTGCATGAAAGCAACCCGATCAGAGTAGACAGCGACGCGGTCGAAGCAAACTATGGCAATTATCTGCCGCTTGAAGTACGTCTGATAACCGGCCAGAAAGAAGGCATCAAGAAAGTTGAATTTCTACGCCGGCTCGATCAGGCCATAAAAGATCTTCTTGCGATTCCGGGCATGGAAAAACCAGCTTCGATTCTCGACGTGCTCAAAAAGATGAATGAAGTCATGAGTGACGGGCCGGTTTCAGAAACCTACGTGGTTCCGGCCAGTGACGAAGCAGTCAGTCAGCTGCTGCTTCTCTATGAATCAGACCCCGACAACGATCTCGAATACATGACCGACAACCCGGATTACAGCGAAACCCGTCTGACGGTAAGAGTTCCGATGATCAGCGCCGCCGGGCTTTATGAATTTGAACAGAAAACCCAGGCCATTCTCGAGAAAAATTTTGGCGGCAGCGGCACCACCTGGAAATTCGGCGGCTACGTACCTCTATATGCCCGAATCATCAGTTATGTCACCTGGAGCCAGATCAACAGTTTCGCCTCAGCCTTCATTTTCGTTTTCGGGGCCATATTTATTCTTTTCAGGCGCCTGAAGGCCATGATACTGGTCATTCTTCCGAACATCTTTCCGATTCTCTTCACTCTGGGCTTTATGGGCTGGTTTGGCATAAAACTCGATATCGCCACCGTTACCATTGCGGCAATCGCCATGGGTATCGTCGTAGACGATACCATTCATGCTCTCTATCTGTTTTATGATCCTTCACGATCGAAATTTGCACCGGTTGCAGCTGTCGTAGATGGTATTCGCGAAGCCGGCCCGGCCATTGTGGCAACCTCGCTGATCTATTCGATTGGCTTTCTCTTCATGGTTTTCGCCAGCATTAAATCGGTCATCTACTTTGGCCTGCTGCTGTCAATGACGATCATCGTTGCCCTGTTCTGCGAACTGACGATTCTGCCAGCCCAGGTCTGCCTGCTGCACCGTTTTCTCTCATCTGACTTTGCCGACGACAAAAAACCAGAAACCGATCAACCTTCTACGGACAACGCTTCCTGAGCAGTAGACATTTTCCGTGAATTGGTTATATCATTAAGACATAAATCAACTGCCGGGGGTTTTGAGTATGGCCATCACTCTTACCTGCCCTTCCTGCGGCAACCAGATCACGCAGGTTACCAGATCTTCTCAGATTCTGGTGTGCCCGGCATGCAACACTACCAGCTTTCTACAGAACGGTAAGCTCGAAGATGTCGGTAAGTCAGCGATTCTTACCGATACCCCCAGTATTTTTCAGATTGGCCGGACTTTTAAGCATAAAGACTGGCGCTTCTCACCAGTCGGGCGCGTCAGATACGACTATGGCGACGGCTGGTGGGATGAATGGTTCGTCAGAAGCGATAACGGCAAAGAAGGCTGGGTATCGGTCGACGAGGGTGAAATTGCCATCGAAACCCTTGTCCAGGACAAATTGAATGTCCCGGCTTACGAAACCCTCAAAATTGGCAGTGTTTTGAATATCAACCGCATCCGTATGACGGTAATCGAAATGAATACCGCAACCATGATCGGAGCGCAGGGCGAATTGCCGTTCAAGGCCATACCCGGCGAGAAATACGATTATATCGATCTTCTCGGTCCCAAGCGTGCGTCTTTTACTATCGAATACCAGACTGGCGGCATAGAATGTTACCGTGGCGTCTGGATCGACCCGTTCGAAATTTCTGAGGTTTAACCATGGCAACCGCAACCCAGCCTCTGAAACTGCGAAAACTCAGCTGCACCCAGTGCGGCGGCTCGATAGAGATGCGCGGCGGGCATAACGTCAGGTCAATTGTCTGCCAGTATTGTGGTTCATGCCTCGACAGCAAAGATCAATTCAAGCTTCTGCATAAGTTTTTAAACCAGAAGCGCCCGTTTTTGCCCATCAAAGTCGGAGCCACCGCCAAACTCAGGGGAGTTCTGTTCACGACCATCGGCGTAATCCAATACGAGCAGAAAGAAGACGGTGAGGTCTACCGCTGGCTTGAATATCTGCTCTTCTCGCACACGCACGGCTACGCCTGGTTATGTTATGAAGATGGGCACTACGTGTTGATGCACGAGGTCAAAGACCTGCCCGAAACCCCGGTCGAAATTGTCAGCCCGCGCAAAACAAAATTTACGGTGCGTGACCGCGCCTTCAAGGTGTTCGAAAGTGCCGGAGCACAGATCTCCTATGTGGAAGGCGAAATGACCTGGCAGGCAAAGCAGGGCGAAAAGATCAGATACATGGACGGCGTCTGCCCTCCTTACATGTATTCAATCGAAATGCGCGGCCAGGAACAGGAATTCTTCTGGGGAGAATACATTTCGACGGGAGAAATCAGCGAAGCGTTCAGAATCGAAAACATTCAGCCGGCCACCGTATTCTGCTGCCAGCCATTTTCAGCCAACCCGACTTTCGCGGCAATGTCGCAGGGTGCATTGCTGTCTGCCGGCCTGGCACTGCTGATGTATTTTTTCATTTCTTCGAGCGGCACTCCGGTAATGCAGCACAAATTCGGTAATCAGCTGTTCACCGAAGGCGAAACCTCGAAAGAATTCAAGGTTGAAGCGCCCGGTTCCCTTTACGGCATTTCGGTTAACACGCCGAATCTCAAGAACGCCTGGTCATTCTTTGACGTAAAGGTGGTCGACCAGAAAGAAGAGAACCAGTTTTTCACCATGCCGACCGTTCTGGCTTTCTACGAGGGCTACGAAGATGGCGAATACTGGTCTGAAGGCGACACAGAAGTCGTCTCCTACTTCAAGATCCCTGAGTCTGGCGATTATAAGCTGTCCTTAGAAGGGGAAGGGGCGGCCGGCGAATCCGAGCAGCCATCGCCTGACTTTTCGCTCGGCAATGTCAATGTTTCTATTCGCAAAGGCATTCGCCTTGGGCATTACACGCTGGCCTGGTTTTTTACCTGCCTGCTTCTCGCCTTTCCTTACTGTTTCATGGCACTCAGCTTTGAACAGAAGCGATGGCAGGACGACGACGACGAGGATGACGACTGATGAATAAAATGGCTCTGATGTTCGCCGGTATTTTCAGCCTGATTACGGTTCTGGCCATAGCAACCGATTTTATGCGGCCGGAAGGTTTTTCGACAACACCACAGATCCGCAAGGAAAAGAATATTCGTGAGCGCAGTGTTTATACGCATGGCGGGCACCGTGGCTTCATGCATGGCAAGTAATTTTGTCTGCGCCTGGCGCAGATCATCATAATCAAATCTGGAGCAGAAAAAAACATGGGAACTAACATAGCAGAACTTTCGACCGGCCCGATTCTTTCAACGATTGCCTATTCTCTGATCGGCCTGGTAATGTATATCATCGCTTTCTGGTTGATCTGCAAGATCTCGCCTTTTTCGGTACGCAAGGAAATTGAAATCGACCAGAACACCTCGCTTGGCATCATCATTGGTTCTGTTATGATCGGCCTGTCGATCATCATTGCATCAGCCATGCATTAATCAAATGTATTTCTACTGAAAAACAGGCTTTGTTTCTACGAAAGCCTGAAAGGTCACAATTTTGCAGGTTTTTCTTCTAGTTGCAGTATTTCTCATTGCCGTCTGCGGGCTGGTTTATCAGCTGCTGGCCGGCACCATTTCGAGTTATCTTGTCGGTGATTCCGTCTATCAATTTTCTCTGGTAATCGGCCTGTTCATGAGCTCGATGGGGCTCGGTTCATTTTTGTCGCGCTTCATCAATGACAAACTCCACGACTGGTTCGTGCTTGTCGAAATCCTGACCGGCATGGCCGGCGGCCTGAGCTCAATTGTGCTCTTTGTAGCTTTTGCCCGCATCGATAATTACACACCTTTTCTTCTGCTGGTATCGATAACCATAGGCACGTTGATCGGGCTTGAACTGCCGATCATCCTGCGAATTGTCAAAGAACACAACACTCTGAAAATAGTGGTTTCGAATGTAATGACGGTAGACTATGCCGGCGCTCTGTTCGCTTCGCTGCTGTTTCCGATTATTCTGGTGCCGCAACTGGGGCTGGTTCGCACCGGGCTGATGTTCGGTACCATGAACGTTGCGGTAGCGGCTTCGGCAATTTATGTATTCAGAGAGCGCCTGAAATCGCGCAACAGTCTTATCGCTCTGGCAACAACGGGCATCATTCTTCTTGGCACCTGTTTTGTCTATGCTGACCACATTTCAACCTACACCGAAGATACGCTTTATAAAGACGAAATCATCTATTCGACGACATCTCCATATCAGCGCGTCGTTGTTACCCGCACCAAAAATGACATTCGCATGTTCATCAACGGCAGCATCCAGTTCAGCAGCCAGGATGAATACCGCTATCACGAGGCTCTTGTGTTTCCAGCAATGGCTTCAGCCCATTCGCGCCGCAATATTCTGGTTATCGGTGGCGGAGACGGCCTGGCCGCCCGCGAAATACTGAAGTTCGCCGAAGTTGAAAAGATCACCATTGTCGATATCGATCCGGCCATAACGACTTTCGCCCGCGACAATCTGTTGATGCGAGATCTCAACAAAGACTCGATGCGCAACCCCAAAACCCTGATCGTCAATGACGATGCCTGGAAGTATCTCGAAAATGTTCAGGAAATGTTTGACGTAATCATCATCGACCTGCCCGACCCCGATAACCTGTCGCTCAGCCGTCTCTATTCAAAAACCTTTTATCGCCTGCTGGCCGGGAAACTTGCGCGCGGCGGCAAGATTGTAACCCAGGCGACTTCACCACTCTACGCCCATAAAGCTTTCTGGTGCATCTACAATACCTTCGCCGCCATCGAGAACCCTCTCTTCAAGAGTGAAACAGCCTCTGAAACTGTTTATCTACAGCCAGAAGCTTATCACTGCTATGTTCCGTCATTTGGCAGCTGGGGATTTGTCATGGCTTCGAATGCTCCCTTCAACTGGCAGAATATCGAAATTGGCGTGCCGGCAAGATTTGTAAACAACGATTTCATCAAAGTTATGAACAGCTTCCCTCCCGACATCGCCAGAATCGAAACTGATGTAAACACTATCGACACACATGTTGTCAAATCATATTACGAAGAAGGCTGGGAAAAATGGGCCCTCTAAAGCACACAAACCGATGCAGATGACCAGACCTGATTCAATCCATATAATTGCCGATTTCAGCAACTGCCAGCCAGAGCTGCTTGAACAAAGTCATACCGGCGAAATGATTCTGCAGAAAGCCATTGAAACCAGTGGTCTAAGCTGCGTCATGATAAGATCACATCAGTTCAAACCCTCCGGTTATACGGCAGCAGCTCTTCTAACCGAATCTCACATCACTCTGCATACCTGGCCGGAGCATCTGGCAGTGCAAATCGATATTTTTACCTGTGGCAGTCACGACAAAGCCAGAAAAGCTTATGAACTGCTGAAGAAAGAGTTCAAACCCGGCCAGATTGCAGAAAAAATAATTTTCCGCCGTCTCGACAGTCTTGCCGAAACTTGATTTTAACCGGTTGTCAATTAAGCACCAACAGATGATTTTCGGTTGCTTTTTCACAAAAAAAAACATAAGCTGTACGACGAAATAACTGGAGGAACTATGAGAAACTGGGAAAATTACATTTATGGCTTTGCCGGCGCAGCTCTCGGTGCTATGGGTTTTCTTTTTCTCATTCTCGGAGCTGGCTGCCTGCTCGGCTCGTTCGCAGCAATTGTTGTAACTATCAAGAAAAAAACAGGCTTCCAGCTTTTCTGAACAAAACTTAAAAGCTGATTCGCATGCTCGCATTATCTGACATTTTTCTTCTATTGCCAGGCTACTACGTCTATCTCGGCGGAGTATTTCTGATAATTCTCAGCGCTCTTCTCAATTCGACCCCTTCAGCCATAAAAGAGCAGCTGAAACTGAACTGGCTGATCCTCGGAGTTTTTGCATCAGGCTTGAGCAGAATTCTCATGGCCTTCGATTCTCTGTTCCCCGATGGCATTTTTCTCTGGCTCGAAGCTTTAATCCGTCTCGCCGGCGCACTTTTTATCACAGAGTTTTTCAGGAAAACCTGGTTCAGTGAAGAGGAAACACCGCCGGCATATATTCTACACATCCCGCTGACAGCAATTATCACAGGGTTTTACCTGGTTAACGACGGACACGCTCACGCAGGCTTGATAGCCATTTTTCTGGTAGTCAAATGTGCCGCCCTGATAGCTGGCCTGAAACTGGCCCGGAAACTGGCAACAGAAAACCGCCGGCTCGCGACTTCCAGTTTTCTGCTTGCAATTGGCGCAGTAGTGCTTCAGAACTTTCTGCATCTGGCTTCAGCAACCAAAGAAAAGCACCTGATGCAATTAACTGACCAGACACTTTATCTTATTCTGCACCTCGATCTGCTGATTCTGATAAGCATTTCAGCAATGGTTATCATTGCCAGATATTTCCGCGAACAGCCGGCAAAAAATTCCGCGCAGACATCTTTCAGCCGTATAGCTCCGGGCGTCATATTTATTTCTATCATTTTTGTAACTGTCTTTGGCCTGCGACTGTCGCATTCGATGGCTCTGCAACAAAACCAGCACGCAACCCTGACCCTTGAAAAGGCTATTCAACTGCTTTCCAAGATTGTCGACCAGCGTTTCGCCTTTGCTTCAACCTCGTCGGTAATCATGGGTTCGGCTCCCGTCATGTCAGATTATTTTATCAATCGTGCTCCAGAAAATCTGGAGCGCCTGAACCGTTATTTAAAGAACTTTACCGCCAACAATCCAGGCGCAATCTGCTACGTAATGGATATGAAAGGTGTAGTACATGCGTCATCGGATCTTGAGCACCTTTTTATTGGCAAAGACCTCTCCTTCCGCGATTATTTCAAGTCTGCCTCCCTGGGGAAACCGGGAGTCCAGATAGATATTGGTGTTTTAACCAGCACCCTGGGTTTTTATTCAAGCTATCCGATATATGGGCCCGATAGCCAGGTGATAGGAGTTTGTGCCGTCAAGCGTAATCTTGACGACCTCGACAAAACTCTGCGACTGTATCATCCGGCCATGATTATCGACGCTACCGGCACGGTTTTTCTTTCGAGTGACTACTCTTACCTTGGCCGCAGAGTTGCCATCACCAACAGTTCAGCCAGAAGCATTTCTCCCCTCAAAGATTTTCCTGAACTGCAGTTTCCGGAACTCGAGGCTTCCAGATACCTGCTCGGGATCGAGCCTTTACAGACCCTCAACAGCAAGGTTCTGATGCTGATGGAATCAAATGTTCGCAACAATCAGATCTGGGTGCTGATGGTAATTCTTCTTATTGTCATCATCTTTGTGGTCATTCTTAACGGCATTACAAGAACTGCAGAAGCAATGCGCTCGCTCGAAGTTGCTCAGAACCGCTTCAAAACTCTCTTTGACAATGCCCCCGAAAGCATTTTCGTCGTTTCTCTTGTGACGTTGAAAATAATTGAAGCCAACCAGAGTATGTTGCGCCAGTTTCAGCTGACCCAGTCAGCGATCGGCATGAACTATTTCGATCTTATGCCAACCAGAAAACGCAATCTGACCAACTCATGGCACAGTGCTTCAAAAAAAATGTTCAAGCATGAACGTGAGTTCAGAAAGCAGAATGGCGAAGTTTTTTCGGCCGAAGTCACTGGCGCAATCATGGACTTTAACAGAGAAAGAGCCCTTTTACTGATTCTGCATGACATTACTATGCACCGTGAAATCGAATCGCGCCTCAGAGAAGCCAAAAATGCCGCCGAAGAAGCCAACGCCCTCAAAGGTCGCTTCTTTGCAAATGCCAGCCATGAAATCAGGACCCCGATGACAGCAATCATAGGCCTGACTGAGCTCGCCGCTTCGAACTGCGCCGATGATCGCCAGAAACATATGCTCGAACTTATCAGATCTTCGAGCAAATCGATGCTGACACTTCTCAACGACATTTTTGACCTGGCGCAGATAGCATCGGGAAAGCTCACCATCAACCCGGTTCAATTCAATCTACATCTTCTGCTGAAAGATCTTGTCGAGATCATTCAGTTTCAGGCCGAAAAAAAGTCTGTCCGCATCGTCCTGAAAATCAACCCCGATGTTCCGGAAATGGTTATTTCAGACCCTGACCGCATTCGCCAGATTCTGCTGAACCTGCTTTCCAATGCCATCAAATTCGCTCACCACGGTGAAGTAAAGTTAAATGCCTCACTTCAAAAAACCTCACAGTCAGCCTGTGTCATTGAATTTGCCGTTTCCGACTCCCGGGCAGGAAATTCTGAACAGATGCAGAAAAATCTTTTTGGCGCCTTTGTTTTCAATGACCCGTATGTAAAAGACGAAAAACGTGACGGCAGTCTGGGTCTGTCGATAAGCAAGCAGCTGATTGACCTTATGGGCGGCAGAATCAAGGTAGAAGCAAACGTCGAAGAAGGCACCACCTTCAAGGTTTCGATCCCGGTAACTGTAAAATCTGTTGCGACAGCCCCGCTTCCCGAAGCACCTGCAGAAATAAGCCTCATTAGAGACGGCCGCCGCCTTAATTTTCTCATAGCGGACGACAACGAAATAAATCTTTTCCTGGCCAGTTCCATAATCGAAAAGTTTAACGGCACTACGGTATGCGTAAGTGATGGCATTGAGGCCATCACAGCGCTTAAAAACAATGTCTTTGATGCTGTTCTTATGGATATTCAGATGCCGCGCATGGATGGCATCGCTGCCCTCAAAGAAATCCGCAAAATGACCGGTTCAGTCGCAGAAATTCCTGTCATAGCCATCAGTGCCTTCGCTTCTGAACAGGAAAAAAACATGGCCAGAGATGCAGGTGCGCAGAGTTACATCAGCAAGCCCTACTTCCCGGAAGACCTGCTTAAAGCCATTTCTGAACTTTTCGCGACCAGAAATGCCGAAACATCAGAAAAGCCGGCCAGAATCGAAGAAATTATCGTAAAAGCGCCGGCCAGCGGCCTCAGACAGATTAATCGCAGTGAACTTGAGCTGCGCGTTCTGAAAAAACCCGAAAACATTCTTCAGATAAACGAAATCTTTCAGAGACGTTCCGGCATACTGCAGAAGGATCTCGAAGATTGTGTCAGCACATGCAGTTGTGAACGCCTGCGCGAAACGGCGCACTCTATCAAAGGGCTTGCCGGCATGCTGGCTGCTCCCAATGCTTTCGAACTGGCCAGAGAAATTGAATTTTTGAGTCGCGACGGCAAGTTTGACCAGGCTGTGGTCCATATATCTGAGCTTAAAAAGCTTCTCAACGAAATTGCCGAAGACCTTAACCTTCTGAAAAGCGAAATTGAGCAACACTAACCTTGGCATATTAATTGCTTAGATTGCACTTTTTATTTTCACTGCGCAAAAATTGAACCGGAGAAGCGGATGCTCAACAAAAACACACGTCGAAATCTTAAACTGGCCGCCAAATGGCTGCTGCTGATTATTTTCCTGGTAGCATTGGCCGCAATTCACCTGATTTACGGGAAAAAGGCCTGCGACAGTTTTGCAATATTTTCCGGGTCTCTGGGGATGTTCATTTTTGGCATGAATATGATGAGCAACAGCCTGCAGATGATTGCCGGAAACCGCCTTAAAACGATAATCTCGACTCTGACGCGCAACCCGGTCACAGCAATGCTGACAGGCCTTGCCGTGACAGCGGTCATTCAAAGCAGTTCGGCCACAACCGTCATGATTGTAGGCTTCGTCAACGCCGGCCTGATGAACCTGACCCAGGCCATCGGCGTCATACTTGGCGCCAACATTGGTACTACGGTAACGGCACAGCTGATTGCTTTCAAGCTTGACGACCTTGCCTGGCCGGTTCTGGCAATTGGCAGCACCATGATCATGATCTGCAAAAGCCGCAAGAATCGGTCATGGGGCGAAGTTCTGCTCGGCTTTGCCATGCTTTTTCTCGGTATGAAATTCATGGGCGATACCCTGAAAGTTTACCGTGAGCACGAAACCTTCAAACAGATTTTCGTCGCCCTCTCTCACAACCGCTTTCTTGGCGTTTTTGCCGGCCTTGTCGTCACACTGATTGTTCAAAGCAGTTCGGCAACCGTCGGTCTGACCATGAGCCTTATGGGAACGGGCGCTTTCGGTGATGACCCCCACCTTGCTCTTATGGCAGCGGTTCCGATCATTCTCGGTGACAACATCGGCACTTGCATAACTGCAGTTCTTGCGGCCCTTGGCGCATCGCGTGCCGCGCAGAGAGCGGCTCTTGCTCACACCATGTTCAATGTATTCGGCACTCTTCTGGTTCTCCCGGTTCTGCATTATTACTGCCAGATGATCATGCTGACCTCTGCAGACTCTTTGCGCCAGGTTGCCAATGCCCATTCTCTCTTCAACCTGGTTAACGTCATGGTCTTTCTACCCCTGACAGGAGTTCTGCGCTCTGCAGTGCTGCTGATCCTGCCACAATCAGAAGAAGAAATAGCAACCGTTACCAATCTCGACAAGCGTTTTCTTGCCACTCCTCCCGTCGCCATTGCCCAGGCGGAAGCTCAGCTGAAAGTCGCTGCGGACATCATGAAAAAGAAATTTGCCAAAATCAATGAACTGCTGCAGAATCAGGAAAGCGATATCGATGAAATCGCCTCGACTACGAGCAGTATTGATTCGCTGCGAAAACAGCGCGATGAAATAACTCGTGACCTCAACCGGTTTTTGATCGCTCTGGCCCAGAAAAATCTGCCCGAAAACCTCAGCCGACAGGTTACCAGAGCCATATATCTGAGCAAGGATCTCGAAATTGTCTCGTCTCAGCTTGAAAAATTCATGTCGCTGCTGACCGAACAGTCTGAAAACAGCAAATCACTGACAGTCGAAGCCAGAGAAGAACTTCATCTCTGCATGGAACGCATCATGGAAATCTATGGTTGTCTGATGGGAAATCTAAAGCTGACCGAAAAGGAAGCCGATGACATCTCGCAACAGGTTTACAGTCAGGCAATGCTTAACCGGGCCGCCAGAAGCAACCTGCTGCATCGAATCAAAACCAGCCAGCACGACCCCTTCGAGAGCATCATTCTTCTCGATTCTCTGCGCAGCATCGACAGCCTGCTCAGCTCGCTCAACCATGCCTGCGACCACACCATGTATAAATTTTGAACAAACCTCTGTTTAATTCAGCCGCCAATTATTACCAGAAAACATTTGGCGGGCGGGTTCAGAAAATTCCCGTCGATGCCGGTTTTTCATGCCCGAATCGCGATGGGACACTTTCGACCACCGGCTGCATCTATTGCAGTAATAGAAGTTTTTCGCCATTTTATGTTACCGCCGAGAAAACGGTCAGGGAGCAGCTGCAGACGGGCATCAGATTTTTCTCAAGCCGCTACGGCTGTAATCGTTTCTTTGCCTATTTTCAAACATTTTCAGGCACTTCTGCACCGATCGAGACTCTGCATCGCCTCTACCGGGAAGCATTATCAGTCGAAGGAATTGAAGGTCTGGTTATCGCAACAAGACCTGACTGTCTGGGCGAAGATGTGGTCGAACTGCTCAGGAAAATTTCCGATGAAACTTATCTGAGAATCGAACTGGGAATCGAATCTTTTGAAAATAGAGTTCTGCAAAAAATTAATCGCTGCCACGACGTACAAACATCTCTCAGCGCTCTTGCAAGGCTGAAACAGGCCAGAATTGAAAACTGTGTTCACCTGATCTTCGGACTGCCCGAAGAAAGCCCGCAGGCTCCTGAAAACAGCGCCAGAATAGTATCTGAATCTCAGACCCGCTTTGTCAAACTGCACCACCTCCAGATTGTCAGAGATACCATTGCAGCAGACCTGTATCAAAATTCTCCTGAAGCGTTTAAGCTTCATACCCCGGCAAGTTATGTTTCTCTACTCGCCCGTTTCATAAGCCACCTGTCAGCTGATGTTTACATAGAACGCTTTTTGAACCGGGTACCGACCGATTTTCTTATAGCACCACGATGGGGTGGAATCACCGAAACTGATTTCCGGCAACTGCTCGAAACCGAAATGACGACGCAAAACCTCTGGCAGGGGAAAATCTGCATTACTGACCACCCCCAATTTTCGTATTGAAACTAAAAACTGGCAATGAGCTGCTGAAATTTCGGCACAACGAGTCTTTTTTTCACCATACTGCTATCTCAACACCTTTAAACTGGCCATTTTCAGCTAAATTTTTGTGTAAAAAATGTCGAATAAGTGGTACATGTCTTGCTTGATATAAATCAGACAGAACAAAAGCTGGTGAATGAAGTATGCAGAAAACTACCTTGATAATTCTGTTGGTAATGGCCTCTCTCTGCTCAGGGCTGGCGCTTTCTCATGAAAACTTCAGCGCTGGCAGCCTCTTTCAGTTCATAGCTTCTATGTATGCCCCCACCGACCCGCGTCAGAATGACCGGGTGATGACCTTCGGCGAAGAATTCCGCCCGGAAGCAAAAACCGCTAACATTCCGCAACCAACCTACTTAAAATAACCTCAACCTCCATCTGTTCTCTCTCTTTATAAAAATGGCCGCCGACAGCGGCCATTTTTTATCTCTGTCAATAAAAAACACATCTGGTGACATGCGACGGGGTTCTGGCGTATCTTTCGTCGAGGCCGCGGTTCCAGAGCAGGTAATCAAGCCCCTGAGAACTGACCAAGATATTTCGTATGGCAAGTTCTTCGCGCATAAGTTCAACTGCATGCACACAACAGGCCCTCATTTCAATTTCCGCATCGGAACCAGAGACAAGCATTTGTCCAGAAGCAATCGCAGCGGCGAGTGAATCACTGTATTGAAGAATACCATCAAGCATCAACACATGCGGCACCAGATTATCTGCAAAAATGGTCAGATCACAGATATCATCGAACCTGCCATAGCCGCTGCCGTTAAAAGCAATATATAGATCAGAAGCAGTTATTTGCACTCTCTTCAAAAGATAGACATCTCTACCCGCATAAGGAAAAATGTCACGATAAAATGGCATTTTGAGAAGCCTGGCGCCAAGTTCGGCCGCGGAGTTGCCCGCCCCCAGAACCAGTTCACGGCACGAACCCGAAAAATCGCGCTGCAGAAGATTGCCAAAATCACGCAGAGCCGCTGCAAAAAGATTCATCAGCTGAAAGGCCGCCGGGTTATCGGGGCGCTGGCCGAAAACACGGCAACATTCTTCGGCACTCATCTGCTGCAAAAAGCCTGGCGAATAGTTTCCCCTGGCGATGAAATCGCGTTTCAGGCGCGAAGCAATCGTGAAATAACCATTGCTGCAACCTGACTCAAGGTCGAGCTCACTGAACCAGCCAGAACCGAAATTTATGCAGTCGAGAACAAGGAAATAGACCAGCGCTGCTTCGGAGTCGTCGCAAAAATGATTTTCCGTATCCATCACAGGGTTCAGCGCCTTTTCGATGGGCAGAGAGGTAACATAGTCACCAATAAGGTCGCGATTTATGCTGACTGAGCGAGCCAGACCGGCCACACGGGCACAGCTTTCTCTGACTAAGGAAAACAGACGGTTTTTCATGAGGTTCTCCGCAACTCCAGAAATTAGCTCCAATTGTACCGCTGCGCCGCAACTTTCTCAACATTTTTTAAACTGATATTCAGATCAAAGGTATATTATTAATAGACTTAAATACCAAGGAGCATGAACATGCGCATATTTTGCGTGAGTCTGATTGCCCTGCTGTGCTTTTTCTGCCAGTCAGCCGCCAATGCCGCTTCACCTTTTGCCAATGAGCCGGTTAAGGTCAGCAAAACGGCAGAATCTTTAAACCAGGCTCCGGTCAAGGCCTTACTCAAGTCAGAAAGCAGCCTGAAGAAAATCAGGGTCGGCGGTTACAACATTGCGCATGCACGGGGCGAAAACACCGGCGGCCTCAATGAAGTCGGCAAACCTTCGAAACTGAAGG
>DAOQWI010000085.1:0-13899 GCA_035342015.1 Candidatus Ozemibacteraceae bacterium
CTGACAGCTTGCTGTTTTCGTCAGAAATACCCAGAGTGACGATGTTCATGCGCTGCGGCTGATTGTTGCCACGGTCGTTCATTGTAATCAGCGGTGTTGACTGGTTCATCATGCTCTCGACAAGGCTTTTCTTGAAGCCTTTGCGCACAGAATCCTTCCAGTGAATGAAGTCTTCGATGCCGCCGAACAGGCGCCGTTCGATAATGCCGCGGCAGTATTTGACAATCTCTTTTTCGAGCGAACTGCTTTCGGGGTTGGTGAATTTTTCCCAGTTTTCTTTGAGGTTGATTTTAACGAGAAAATCGCCTTCGATGTCGTTGTTCGACAGGTCGCCGAGCAGGTATTTGTAGAAAGGCTCGATATCGCGCTCTTCGAAGATGTAGGTTCTGATGAAATCCTGCACCTTTGAATAAGGTTTGATGCGGTCGAGGCACTGTTCATACTGACGCTCGATCATGCCATCCTTGGAAATCTGTGCCAGTTTGCTCGAGAATACTTCGACCTGTTTGCGAATCGACTGTGCCTGTACATTCAGATACTTCAGGAAATCTTCGCCGCACGAAATGCAGAACATTTCATATTCCATGTCGACGGCCTCTTTGGCTTCCTTCATCAGTTTGTCGCGTTCGTCGTTGATGTCGGTCATGCGCAGCACAGTCCCGAGTTCCATCAGTTTGCCGCCAAGGCCGGCAAAGCCACCGAGCTTTTCTTTGAGGCGGTTGGCGATTTCGCGGTATTCGCGCTGTTCTTTGTCGAGTTTGCCCTTGATTTCCTGGACTTTGCGCGAAAGAATTTCGCGTGGGTAACGGGTGAGATACTTTTCAAAGGCATTGAGAAAGTCGATGGCGATGTGAGCGCCAAGATCCGGGTTGTTGATGATCTCGATGACCTTTTCGAGCAGGTGTTCACCGGCCTGAATCGCCTTCTGTTCAAAGTTGACCCTGACCTTGGCGCGAATCTCGTCTTTTTTGACGCGATTCGAGTTCATTTCATCGATCTGGCGCAGAATGAATGCCGAGGCCGATTCGCCGTCCTTCTGTTTGTTGACGGTGCGCAGTGTGTGGAACATCGGGTTGTCCCAGTACTGTTTGCGATCGATGATCTCTTTGGTCATCATAAACAGACCTTCTGGCGTCAGGTCGATTTTCGTCGGGTTGTTTTCAGCGAATTCCTGCACCATCGAGTCGATAAGAATGCGGTCAACCGAGAGTTTCAGCCAGTAGGTGACGTCCATTGACAGTTTGTAGGTGTAAAGGTCTCTGATGACGTCGAGCGGGTAGTAGAAACTCTTGAAACCGGCTGAGCTGAAGCATTTAAGCTGTTTGCCTTCAAGATCTGAGCTGTTCTGACCGAGAATCTGCGAGGCGTTGTCGAGCATCGAGTTCTGGGCCTGGCGCAGCTGGGTGGCCAGTTTGGTGAAAATCAGTTCAGAGGCGATGCTGTAATAGGTCGGAATGTCATCCTGATTGCTGGTGCCAAGCAGGTAGCACTGGTCGAACGGCGGTTCTTCGCAGATGGTGCCGTAGGTGGTGGTATCGTTGCTTTTGCCGATCGGGCCGTAATTGACCATGAACTTGTTGCGGCGGTCCTGACTGATGATGTCTTTGGCGCTGCGGGTCGGCGGAAACTTCTCTTTGTTCATGAAATAGAAGGTTTCGACGAGTGAAGCGTAGCCGTTGCCTTCGATGCGGCCGGTCGAATTGACGTTCGGGTCGATCGATATCTGGGTAAATGCTTCGGGCGTAAGCTGAATGCCGACGATGGTCGGTTTGCCCTTGCCGCCGGAAAGCTGATAATATGCCATTTTCAGCAGGTAGGCCATGTCGAGGAACATGCCGGCGCCGGAGCCGCCGCACAGTGAACCGACGACGTAGAATTCGGGGGTAAGAATCTGGCCCTGCTTGTTGGTCAGTGGCACGATGATGTCATCCTGGTTGACATTGCTTCGTGCCATGATTTTGCTCATCTTGGCCTTGATCTGCTGAAAAATCTTCTGAACATCGACAAAGACACCGAAACGGCCGGTAAATCTGAACTGGTGTGCGCCCTGGCTGATCTGGCCGATATGATGTTGCAGTTTCTGCGGAAACCATTCATAAAGGTAACCGTAGGTGTCAGAGTCGAGGTTGCCGGTGATCTGGCCGGCATTCTGAATGTTGATCTGGTGATATTCACTCTCAGTGAGTTTGGTGCCGGTTTTGGCGTTGTCCTCGGGTGCGCTGGCGTCGAAAATATCAGTATCGATGCAGAGAAGGTCGATAAAATCGGGCAGCGCCGGTTCGCCTTTTCCGGAGATGGCGTATGCCTTTTTAATCTGGGGGCTGTTGAGAAAAGTCTCTTTAAAGTTGATCAGCGACTTTTTGCCTGTACCCCCCAGACCGACTATCAGTGCCGGGTTGAGTGCAATGCGGTTTTCGTAGTTTGTGCTCATTAAGACGCTCCCCCAAGAGAATGATTTCTGGCAGTATAACAATTTTACCTGACCCCGGCAATCTGTTATACTGAAATCGTTATTGTCATACGCACAGACTTATCTTTCACAAGCGCGGGAGAAAGCTATGAAACCACTTGAACTGAGCTGCATTACCGGCGTCTGGAAAACGGCGCTCGGCATTCTCGACGAAAATATGGCAGGCATTGGCAGCGACCTGCAACTGTGGTTTCCGTGGGGTGGGGTATGGCGTGGCCACGATCGCAATGGCAGTCTGCCGCCTACTGATTTTCCCGACGATCTGGCAAAGCCAGGGGTTGCCCGTTTTGGCGGCCGATTCTGGAAAGCTTTTTCGCTGAACGGAACTACCTGGTTGCTTAGTATCAGGGCCCCCATGTCTGCCTCAGCCGGCATGGAGTCATGGGAAATACCGCGTCAGGCCGAAGATTCTCTGCGCATGCTCGGCGATTTCGTCAGGCTTGAGTGTCTGCTCGGGCTGACGATGAAGATTCTCGAAAATCAGTCACGCGAGCACATTGGACACTGGGATAGGGTGCGTAACCTGAGTGTTGCTATTGGCAGTGAAATGGGGCTTTCGGTGCGTGAGCTTGCTGACATCGAGCTGGCAGCAATGCTGCACGATATCGGCAAGGTTGGTCTCTCTGAAGAACTGTTGGCAATGGCCGGCCCGCTTTCAGCCGATGACCGCAAAAAGATCGAGGCCCATTCCCTGATCGGGTCGGCGATGATCCGCGAAATACCCGGCATGGAAATGATCGCCGAAATCGTTTTGAGTCACCATGAAGCTATCGACGGCAGCGGTTACCCGCGTGGTCTAAAATTTGCAGAGATCCCGTTCGGATCTCTGATTATCGCGGTTGCCGACGCTTTTGATGCCATGACGCATTATCGACCCTATGCCATCGAGCGCACTTACCACGAAAGTTACGATGAAATGAGGCGTGAAACGGGTAAATATGCCCCCGAAGTTCTTGCCGCGCTCGAAAGGGTTCTGCGTCGCCTCGGGATTCTTGAAGCCAAGCCTCTGGTTGGCACCAGCGAAGACTGGTGAACAGATATAAATTGATCAGGAGGGATTTGTGAAACGGAAATTCTTTGTTATTGCGTTGCTGCTTCTGGTTATCGTGTCGCTACCTGCTTCGGCCGGTATGTTGCGGGTTGGTCTGGTTCTTTCGATCGGCGGACTTAAAGATGAATCTTTCAATGATGCAGCCTATGAGGGCGTCATGCAGCTGCGCCGCGAGGGTGACTGCATCGTCGAAGTCATCGAACCGGGCACCATTACTTCGATTGAGCCGGCGCTGCGCTATTTCTGCGAACGCAACATGGACCTCGTCTGCGCGGTTGGTATTTTTGCCAACGATGCGGTGCGCCGCGTCGCCCAGGAATTTCCCGAAAGCAAATTCGTTCTTCTCGATTCTGTAGTCACGGTTCCGAACGTTCTGTCGATACTTTTTGACGAAGAACAGGGTTCGTTCTATGCCGGCGCTTTTGCAGCAATGATGAGCAAAAGTGGCAAGGTGGGCTTTCTCGGCGGCATGGATTCACCGGTGATTGCAAGCTTCGAACGTGGCTACAAAAACGGCGTAAGGTTTGTCAAACCTGAAGCTACGGTTATTTCACGTTACCTCGGTACCACTCCCGAGGCTTTCGATATGCCCGACAAGGCTCAGGTTCTCGGTATGGACATCGCCAAAGAGGGCGCTGACATAGTTTATCATGCAGCCGGCAAGAGTGGTCTTGGTCTGATTCAGGCTTCGCGGCGTGGCAATTTTATGGTGATCGGTGTCGACTCTGATCAGAGCCGCACGGCGCCGGGCAAAGTTCCCGCCAGCATGGTCAAGCGTATCGACAATGCCCTGATCAAAGCTGTAGACGTGTTGCGTCTTGGTAATTTCGAAGGCGGCATCTGGACTCTCGGCCTTCAGGATCACGGTATCGAGCTGGTTCTTTCACGCTTCAACCGCGACCTGATGACCCCTGAAGCGGTTCTCAAACTCAAGGAAATCGAAGACTTTCTCGTTCACAAAAACGATAAAGAAAGCGAACAAAAGTAACGGGCAAAAAGTAAAAATGAAATTTTGAGTGTACAGCTCTTGCGGGTTTGGCATGCGATTCTTATAATCAAGGCATAATTCGACTCTGACCGCTCTTGTATCGCAGGAGGAACCTATATGATGACAATGACTTATAACCAGAGACAGAGCATCTCAACAATGCTGCTCATCTCTATGCTTTTCTCGATGTGGCTGACCGTGGCCCCCATCGGCCAGGCGCACGCCTCTCTCCTCGGGAAAGTGGGCAGCGTTGCCAAATCGCTTTTCGTTAATGTCGGCGCTATCGCAGCCGGCGCCTTTGGCGGCGTTCTCGGAATGGCCGTTGGCGGTGGCCCGCTGGGTATGGCTGTCGGTGCTGTCGGTGGTTACATCGTCGGTAAAAAGGTTCTTAACTGGACAACCTCAAGTGTCGCGAACTTTGCAACCGTTGCCGGTGCAATTGCCGGTGGTGCTCTCTGTATCGGCATGGGTTTCCCGATGCTGGCAGTTGGTGTTATCGGCGGTGGTCTGATTGCCCGCCTGGCGGTTACCGCGGCACAGAAACTGTTTGGCAAGAAAACCGTAACCTTGAAGCAGGGTGACATCGATCCGGCCGCTGCCGCTGCTGAAAGCGCCGCAACTGCCGACTTCATCGCCAAACTGAATGCCAAAGAAGAACCGGCTCCGGTCGTGAAAAAAGAAGAACCGAAAGCTGCGGCTCCGGTTGTTGCAGCTCCTGCGGTAAAAGATTCACAGACTGCCTACAACAATTATCTGGCTGCCTACAAACAGTATATGGAAGCCACCCAGAAGGGCGATGCGACTCTTGCTCAGACCGCTTATAAAGAATATAAAGCCAACCTCGATCTTTACAATACTCTGATTAAGAGCGGCAAATAATCGGTAAGTAATCGTAAACAAAAAACCGGCCTGCGGGCCGGTTTTTTTTATGGCAGAGTTTTTATTACCGCTTTTATGGGTTAAATGCCCCAGTTCTGGATTTTGGTGATTGATTTGAGAACATGGCTGCGGTCGGGTTGTTCGAGGGTCAGAACCGGGTTGTTGCCTTCGGGCAGGGCACTGTGCCAGTCGATAAGCGGTTGGTAGTCTAGATTGCCGTCGCCAATGGCGCGGTGCTGATCGGCACTTTTGTCGTTGTCGTGCAGATGAAATTCAAAAATTTTCGGCCCGAGTGCGGTCAGCCAGGCCTGCATCGGCAATTTTGAAAAAATATTGAAATGCCCGACATCGAAACAGATGCCGGCATTCTGGGCATTGACAAAATCAAGCAGTCTGACGAGGTAGTCGGGGCGGCTGTCGAAGATATTTTCGAACGCAATTTTTATGTTGCGTTCTCCTGCATATTCAACAAGTTTTTTCAGGAACCCGCCGGCACGGCCAAGCCAGACTTCTATGTCAATTTCGCCGGGGCCGACGCCGTAACCGGGGTGAACCACGACGACACTCGAACCGAGCATCGAGGCGGTTTCTATGGCCCAGATAAGTCTTTCGAAGCTTGCCATTCTGATGCTGCGGTCGCGGGCGCCAATATTCAGATCATAAAACGGCGCATGCAGAGTTGAACGAAAGTTCTGGCTTTCGACGAGCCCGCGCAGATCTTCGATCGTTTTTCTTTCTATGGTATCGATGGTATCGGCGCAGAAATAAAACTCGGGAAACAGTTTCTGGTCGGCCAGAAATTTGAAGCCATCGGCAGTCATGCGTTGATAGGCAATGTTAACGAATATCTGTGGCATTTTAAGTTTTTGCACCTGTCAGCGGTTTTCAGCGTCTGGCGGCAGTTTTGCCTCTTCAACGAGCATTACCGGAATATCGTCGCGAATGGGGTAGACGCGACGGCAACTCTGGCAATCAAGGGTGTCGCGGTCGTCGTTGTAGATAATTTTGCCGCGGCAGGCCGGGCAGGCAAGAATTTCGAGCAGTTCTTTCTTGATGGGCATCGTAATCTCCAGCGGGCATATATCTGCCAAAAGTGGCTTCAGTATAGAGGGTTCGCTGTAAAAATTCAACCCCGCCTGTGGGCGCCGGTCAGCCGAGAAGCATTATCCAGCGGGCAAGAACGGCGACGAAAATAAAGAGAAAATAAATGAACAGGGCTGCTTCGATGTAATTTTTGCCAGTGGCTTCTGAGCCATCTTTGTAACCGGTTTTTTGCTTCCAGATGGCCAGTTGCCGGCGGTCTTCGTCACCGAGCAGGTCGATGCCGGAACGGTTTTCCCAGTGGTGAAGCAGTTCGTGTGTGATAGTGCGCGCGATTTCGAGCCTGAGTTCGCTGATTTTATGGTGCGGAAAAGCTCTGACGAAAGAACCGAAATAGAGAACGACGACCGGATTGCCGAAGTGCCCACGCGGCATGTAATGCCCAAGTGTGTAGAGCCCGCGCATATATTTGCTGTGCCGGTGCTCGCGCTCTTCGATGATGAACTGGGCGACGCCTTCTCTGAACTGGTCGGGAACTTTTTCCAGTTCTTCTCTGAAGAGAGTGTCGAACTGGTCGAAGGTAATTGCGGCGGTTCTGATTTCACCGGCTGAAATGTTGGCGGGTTCTGGCATCAGGTGAGGTTTCAGTTATCGTAAATCGTGCCGCTGAAAGTAACCCCGGCGGGCGAAATGCTGTAGCTTTCAAGACTGGCTTTGAATGGCAGGATCGAAAAATCCCAGACCGGGTTGAGCCAGGTCAGAATCTGCTGCAGCGAATCGTCGGCCATCGGCTGGTCGTTGATTTTTGCGTCGATTACCTTCAGATCGATGCGGCTGCCGTTCTGTTCTGGCTTTATGACAGCAGAGAAAGGCGTTGGGCCGGTAGACAGAAACGACAGAACATTACCGGGAATTTTGCGAAAATCGATCTGACCGGTGACCCTTACCTGCCCGTTTTGAAAACTAAGCGTCAAGGGGTCGAAGATACGGTTTTCTTTGCTCACCCTTGCTATCTCGCGCTCGATGATGCCTTTGATAGCATCTGCAGCTATGGTTGCCTCTACCTCGACACCGTCACCCTCAAGAAGTTTTGCTGTATCGACCGCGCCACCGCGCATGACCGAGAACTGTGCATCTGAAAAGCCTTTAAAAGTTATGTTGCCGCTCTGTACAGGGGTTTTTCTGATTGTCTTACCGGTAATATTGATTCGATAGTCTGAGCCAGTTTGTTCAATTTCAGAGAATATAATTTCTCTGAATATTTTTTCGGCTTCGCGGGCGAAATGCTGTGCTTCGCGTTCGCCCAGCGGCAGAGCCTGTGCCGGTGTGGTAAACGCCATGGCGGCGAGAAACAGGTATGACAGGCCTTTCAAGCAACGGTTGAACATCTGAACCTCCTGAACCACTCAGTGTGGCAATGCGGCCAGATATTCCGAGAATGTTGTTTTCCGGCCTGATTCAAGGATAACTTACCCGCCGGTAAAAGTTCAATCAGGCGAAAAATTATCAGGGCAAGCGAGGAAATGACGCAATTAACATTCGTCATTCCGGGCGTAGACCCGGAATCCAGAAGTTTAATGCGATTGCCCTGGAAAAAATTATGATTTGAGCAGGCTTTCGAAGGCTGAGAGGATGCCCTGCAGGAAATCCTGCAGCATGCCGACCAGTTCTCTGATGCGCTCAATAGCGGCATGTTCCGGTGTGGTCGCAGCGTCGGTGTTTTCAGAATTGGCTTCTGACGGTGATTCTGGCTCAATGGTAGACTCGGTGTCAGTATTGGTTTCGCTTTCTGCTTCGTCATCGGCTGTGGAAGTTTCGGGGGATTCACTGTCGAGACTGTTTTCACCAGTATCGCCGGCGACTTCTTCGAGTTCTTCGCCTTCCGTTGCGTCTTCCAGGCCGGGATCAGTCAGGGTGTCTGCAGGTTCAGCGTTGTTTTCGGCCGGTTCGCCGGTTGTTGAATCTTCGGGATCAGAATCGAGAATACTGTCGTCGAAGTCTTCCTCGTCGAGCTCTGACGCGTCTGAATCAGTTTCGTTCGCGTCTTCGTCTTCTGCTTCTTCTTCTTTAGTATTCTGTTTTTCTTCTTCTGCATCGCTTTCGGGTTTATCCTGGGCTTTGCGTGCCTGCAGGTCGATTTTCAGGGCCGGGTGTTCACCGGCAAAAAGGCCCGGAATACTGGTCGGCGGTATTGCCTGGCGTTTGACCGATTTGTGGGTTTTCGGGGTCCAGGCCAGCCACATCAGTTCGTTGTTGACATAGGTCAGCCCAAGACGTTTGAAGATATTGCCCGGGGCCATTTTATGGGCTCTGGCATTCTGCCGGGAGTCGTTCCAGTTCAGGTCACCGCCAATAATGACTGCCCAGCCGTCTTTGATGTCCTGACGCCAGATCTTTTCGAGGCGGCTCAAACCATCGCGGGTTACTTCCCAGCGTCTTTCGGCGCGAGGTTCGCCGGTTTTTTCCTGAATGACGGCATTGAGATGCAGTGAGTAGACGCGGGTTTTGATGCCGGCCACTTTTGTCTGGGCGCGTGTCCACCAGCGGTCGTGGGCGATGCCGCTGCCAAGGTCGGGTGAAATTTTGCCGAAATCGTGCTTCATGACCGGCAGGCCATCACGCACGACCACCACCACCTCGCGGCGGCCACGTGTTTCATTGCCGGCATTGAAGACTCGGCCTGACGGCCTCAGATGCGGGTTCATGTCGACCGATTCGCTGACGAGAGCTATGTCCGATTCCTGATTTTCGAGCCAGTCACCAAAGCCGGCCCGGTTGCGGTTACCGCCCGAGTGAGCGTTGGTTATCACAATTCTGGCATTTTTAGCTATTTTGTCAGCTTTGCCGTCATCTTTGTCGTCTTTGCGGGGCTGCGGTTCTTTATCAGCCACGTCAACAGAGGTTTTGATGTTGGGTCTGAATACTCTGGTGTGGCGTTTGAGGTATTTTCCTGACTTAACGTCAAGGGTTTTGACAATTGCGCCTTTGGGCGAGAGGCGCACTACCTGCACCCATGAGGCATGAATCTGAGACGGCGGAACATGCACGACGTTGACTTTTCCGACCCGGTTTCCGGGAAAATTGAAATATTTCTGTGACGGAGTAATGTGCAGGTGGCCGGAGAACCAGAGATAAACCTGCGGGTTTTTCTGCAGCAGGCGCTTGAGCCTGGCTGACGGCTGGGCATTGGCCTGAATCGGCGGCATGGTTCTTTTGTCGCCGTAGCTGCCTTCGAGCGGGGCATGATTGAATATTATGGTTGGCAGTTTGCGGTTTTCACGCAGTGTCTGCCGCAAAAAGTCGTAGGCGTCGTCTGATGGAAACGAACATGGAATAGCACTCAGAGCGTCATTTGGAAGGAAAATCAGCAGGTGCCCGCCGATTTTTCGTGAGTAGTAGAGAGATTTGAGATTGAGCGTCTTTTTGAAAAGTTCGTGCTTCGCCTTTTTTTCGGCCGGGGTGCCGCGTTTCTTTTCGCCGCCGATCAGATAATCCTTGTAGAGAATATCGTGATTGCCGGGCACCGCATAAACCGGTACTTTTGCGCCACTCAGGCCGTTGCGCAGCGTTTCGTATTCACTTCTGGTGCCGAGCTGTTTGCAGAGGTCGCCGACAATAGCGAGCCCCATGATGTCTTTGAGGTTGTTGACCCGATCGACGGCTTTTTTGAGCAATGGCAGGCTCTCTGGTTTTGCGTGCAGGTCGGCCATGACCGCCAGGGTACACGGTCGCGCATCCTGCTGGTTTCTGCGTTGTGAGGTTTCGGCGCGGTTGTTGCCATTGCCATCGGCATTGGCGCTCCCGGAAATTTCAACCGTATTTTTGCTGTCGAACGGAGTGGCTGCATCTGCCGGTAACAGACAGAAGATTGCCAGAAAAACCAGGCAGAACCGGGCCAGTGTGCGAAGGCTGCTCATAATTTACTCCATGCTGATAAGTTCACGTGTTAATCATACCTGATTTTTTGCCCGAAAGTTTTCTTCAATAATCGCCGGGTAATTTTTCAGGGTCGTCATCAAATAATATGACCTGGTTTATGTGATTACTTAATGCTTCATAAACAAATCTCTTTCTTAGACCGTAAATTGGTGGGATGCTGCATTCTTGATATCAGTTGTGAGGGATAGAAGAATTGAATAAATCGGGAAATACAGGATGAAATGGAAAGTTTACAGGTGATGCAGCCCGGATCGGGTGCCGGCTGTAGTTATTTGCAGATGCAGGTTATAGCCGGTTTGGCGTATTTACGGTGCAGATTTTTTAAAACTGTTGCCTGTGCTTTAAGTTTCTGTTATTATTGGCTGCGTTGACCCTTGAGCGAGGGTGGCGAAACTGGCAGACGCGCCAGACTTAGGATCTGGTGGTTAACACCGTGCGGGTTCAAGTCCCGCCCTTCGCATTCGCGTCAGCCTGAGTCAGCCGCAAACTCTGCGGGAGTAACTCAATGGTAGAGTCCCTGCCTTCCAAGCAGGTGGTTGCGGGTTCGAGTCCCGTCTCCCGCTCCGAATTGTCGAAGAGCCGAAAATTTCGGCTCTTTTGTTTTTTTGGCGAAAGCCCCTGACAATGTACAAAATCGATAAACTGATCCCGGTTTTTTGCGGGTCGGGGCGTCTTTACTTTAGGGTCTGACTCCATTATAATAATACATCCAATCCGTGCCCCTGCCGGCGGATGCTTTTCTGGCATTGAGTTCTTTTGCCAGGCGGGTTTCGTATATTGGTAGTCTGTCGAAATTCTCTCCACAAGGAGTTATTGCATATGTTAAAGACACAAGTTCAGGAACTGGAAGCTAACAAAGTCGCATTGACCGTCGAAGTTGAAAAGGAAAAAGTCAATGCTGCCTATGCCAGCTTTTACAATCGCGCCGCCCGCTCTGTGAAGATCCCGGGCTTCCGCCAGGGCAAGATTCCGAAAGCTGTTCTGGTTAAGTTTATTGGCGCCGATTCCGTTCGCGAACAGATCGAAGAAGAACTCGTCCAGGAAGTATATCCGCAGGCGATAAGAGAAACCAAGCTGCACCCGGTAAGCCGCTTCGAGCTTGAAGAATCAAATCTGCAGGAAAATGCTCCGTTCACCTTCAAGGCTGTTTTTGAAGTCAGGCCGAAGCTGGGTGATTTCAACTATAAGGGCTATACCGCACAGGTTCAGCGCGAAATCGTCGATGACGAAAGCGTTAAAAAGGTTCTCAATCAGGTGCGCGAACAGCAGAGCAAGACCGAAACCGTTGAAGGCGGCACTCTGTCAGTCGGCGATTATTTCTCAGCCAAAGTTCAGGTTGCCAGCGAAGGCAATGTTGACGAAGAACTTTCTGATGAAAAAGCTGCCCACAAACTGATGGAAGACGACAAGGTCTTCTCACCGGCCATCGGCATGAAGGTCGGCGAAACCCGCACCTGGCAGCACAAGGTCGAAGGCGAAAGCGAAGCCAACTCAAAATACTTTGGCAAAACTCTCGACTATACCGTTACCCTCAACCGCATTTCCCGCCCGACTCTTCCTGAGTTGAACGATGAATTTGCCAAAACCCTCGGTGAATTCGAAAACCTGGCTGCCCTTGAAGCCAAGGTTAAAGAAGATCTCGAAGAACGCTCCAAATATGATGCCGAAGAACGTGCTTTCGAAGAAGTTCTCGGTCAGATCATCAAAGATTACCAGTTCGATGTTCCTGAAGCTATGGTTCAGAGCACTATCGACTTTTTTATTCAGGGCCTCGATCGCCGCTGGAGACAGTTTGGCACCACCATTCAGGACTATCTGCGCAACAGTGGCAAAGATGTGAATGAATTCCGCGAAACTTTCCGCGAAAGAGCCGTGCGCCAGACCAAGACCATGCTGCTTCTCGATTCAATCGGCGACCGTGAAAAAATCGAAGTCACCGACGCTGAATACCGTGAAGAAATCGAAAAACGCGCCAAAGAATACAACATGCCGGTTGAAAAGCTGCTCCAGACCCTCGCGGAAAACGATGGCGAAGAAAATGTCAGATTTTCACTCAGAAGCCAAAAAATTCGTGAATTTATGCTAAAAAATAACCAGATTAATTACGATATGGTTAAAGAAGCCGATTTTAACAAGGGGGAAACTGAAGCGTGACTCTCGTCCCAATAGTAATTGAACAAAGCAGCCGTGGGGAACGGGCTTTTGACATCTATTCACGCCTTCTCAAGGATAGAATTATCTTTCTCGGCGGCGGAATCGATGACGGAATGGCCGATCTGGTCGTAGCTCAGCTTCTTTTCCTTGAATCAGAAGATCCCGAAAAGGATATTTCGATTTACATCAACAGCCCGGGTGGCGTAGTAACCGCCGGTATGGCCATTTACGATACCATGCAGTACATCAAACCCGATGTCAGCACTATCTGTATCGGCCAGGCGGCCAGCATGGGCGCACTGCTTCTCGCTGCAGGCGCAAAAGGCAAACGCTACGCCCTTCCCAATTCACGAATCATGATTCACCAGCCTCTCGGTGGGGCACAGGGTCAGGCCAGCGACATCGAAATTCAGGCTCAGGAAATCCTGAGAATGAAAGAGATGCTCAATGACATCCTGGCGAATCATACCGGTCAGCCTTTGAAGCGTATCAAAAAAGATACTGACCGCGATTTCTTCATGTCTTCGAAAGAAGCTAAGGAATATGGCCTGATTGACGAAGTAGTTCAGCGTAAAGTTGTTGCAGCAAAACCCAACGAGGAGTAAGCATGCTTTCTAAGACCCCTCAGTTCCGTTGTTCTTTCTGCGGAAAGAGTCAGGATCAGGTTCGCAAGTTAATTGCCGGGCCTGAGGTCTATATTTGCGACGAGTGCATTGGCCTTTGTAACGAGATCATTCTCGAAGAACTCGATGACGACGGCCCTCTGGTTATGCAGAATGCACTCAAGCCCAAGGAAATTGCCAGGGTTCTCGACCAGTATGTAATTGGTCAGGAACAGGCGAAGAAAATTCTCTCGGTGGCGGTTTATAACCACTACAAGAGAATAACCCTTGAGGAATCACGTCGCGACGATGTCGAAGTGCAGAAGTCAAATGTGCTTCTCATCGGGCCAACCGGCTCTGGAAAAACTCACATTGCTCAGACGCTTGCAAAGCTGTTGAATGTTCCATTCTGCATTGCCGATGCCACGACTCTTACTGAGGCTGGCTACGTTGGTGATGACGTTGAGAGCATTCTTCTGAATCTGCTGCGGGCTGCTGACTATGACGTGCAGAGAGCTGAACGGGGCATCGTCTACATCGACGAAATCGACAAGATCGCCCGCAAGAGTGAGAATGTTTCGATTACCCGCGATGTTTCGGGCGAAGGGGTGCAGCAGGCACTGTTGAAACTTCTCGAAGGCAAGGTTGCGCATGTGCCGCCGCAGGGCGGGCGCAAGCATCCGCACCAGGACTATATTCAGCTCAACACCAAGAATATTCTCTTCCTGCTTGGCGGGGCTTTTGAAGGCGTCGAAAAGCTTATCGAAGCACGTTC
>DAOQWI010000086.1:0-8115 GCA_035342015.1 Candidatus Ozemibacteraceae bacterium
CAAAAGCGCACCCAAAGGGATTCGAACCCCTGGCCTTCTGCTCCGGAGGCAGACGCTCTATCCAACTGAGCTATGGGTGCAACAGGGCAAGACTAACATAGAATACGGCATAAATTCAAGTTAAATGGCGCTGACAGGAATCAAAACCGCGGCCGGGCAGCAAAAGCTTGTGATTTGGCTGCAAACGTGGTGAAATATCGGAAACGACCAGCCCACAAGGGTGAAGGAGCAGGGGCATGAAAACCCACGAGTCGAGAGAAAACTACCTCGAAGCAATTCTCATTCTTGAACAGAACGGGAAAGTGCGGGCGATAGATGTCGCCCATCACATGCAGTTCAGCAAGCCAAGCGTCAGTCGTGCCATGTCATTACTCAAAAACGAAAACCTGATCAGCGTCGACACTTCCGGCCACATCGAATTGACACAGGAAGGCCGCAACATGGCCGAAAGAATTTACGAACGCCACCGCCTCCTCGCCAACTATCTCCAGGCACTCGGGGTCAGCCCCCGGGTCGCTGCCGAAGACGCCTGCCGCATCGAACATGTCATCAGCGAAGAATCCTTCGAAAAAATCAAAGCTCACGTCAGTAAACATCTAAAAAAATAACCAGCCGAAACAGCCAATTAAAGAGGGTTTTGCCGGGTTGCGGCAAAACCTTTTTATTTTCGCTTGACTTTAGAGTTAGCCATTGCTAACCTATTGCTAGTTAGCAATGGCTAACTAAATTCAGGAAAGCAAAACTACTGAAAAGCCGCATGAACATCTCGCAGGACCTGGCTCAGACAATCACCTTCCATTGCGCACCAACCCTGACGGGTATCAAGCCGGCGAGCCTGGTTTCCCGAAAAAATCCTCAGGGTAGCGACCTGAACGGCGAAATCAGACAGCTCAATGATCTGCTCAACGGTCACGGAATCTTTGTAAAAAGGCTGTGCGACTGTACGCAACGCAACCTGCTGCTCGTCTACCGCCATCATCTTCTGCAGAGACTGTTGCAGACCCCGAGAATCAGGCTATTTCTGCAGCGCGAAGGCTACCCGGTCAGCAGCGACCTGAAAGCCTGCATCGATTTTCTCAAAAAACGCATCGGTGCGAGCGTTGAATTTCCCCATGAAATCGGGCTTTTTCTCGGTTACCCGGTCGATGACGTCATGGGTTTCATTGAACACCGCGGTCAGAACTTCAGAATGTGCGGGCACTGGAAAGTCTACAGCGACGAAGCCAGGGCCATCGGCATGTTCGAAAGATTCAACCGCTGCCGCGAACAGCTGTGTAAAAAACTGGCACAGGGGTTTCAGTTTCAGGAACTCCTCACTGTCAGCTGATCTTAATTCAAAGGAGTCATGACCATGGAAAAAATCGCAGTAATCTACTGGACCGGCACCGGCAACACCCGCACAATGGCTGAGTCTATAGCCGAAGGAATTAACTCAGCAGGGGCTGCAGCAGAATTGTTCAATGTTTCCGAAATTACCCCTGATAAAACCATGAATTTCGATAAACTGGTCTTCGGTTGCCCTTCAATGGGCGCCGAAAACCTTGAAGAATCAGAATTTGAACCGTTTTTTTCGAAGCTGGAAGCCAGCCTCGGCGGCAGAAAAGTCGCACTTTTCGGCTCCTATGGCTGGGGTGACGGCCAATGGATGCGCGACTGGAGCAGCAGAACCACTTCAACCGGTGCCAGGCTTTTTGAAGAAGGCCTGATGGCCCACGAAACCCCGGACTCAGAAAGCATCGCTACCTGCCACAACTTCGGGGCCCGCTTCGCCACTTTTTAAGATCGGGCCCATCGCTATCAATCTTAGCTCTTGAATCTCTCCAAAATCGCACTTCTCGGCCTGCAGCCACCTGCGGGCCGCTTTTTTGCCGAATCTGCGACGCGACTCTCGGCCACCCATGGCCTTCGCATGCGTAGCGCCCCCGTATGCGCAACACGACTCCCGACCATCCTGGCCTCCGCGTGTGTAGCGCCTTCTATGGCGCTAAAACAAAAAATCCGGGAGCTGGTCCCGGACTGAAAAATAAGGAGGCAAACAAATCCATAACCATTTTCGAACAAAGATGATGTTTTGTTTAGCTTTATTTATGCGGCTTTAACAGACATAGGCAAACAAAAACAGACGTCGACAGATATTCAGAATCGACTGTACGTACCGGCAGACCTGAACTTTTTTAAAAATTTTTCTCGCCGGCATTGTTTGTTTGCCTTCGCCAAAGCAAAGGAGTATAAAGAACAAGCACAAACAAACTGAGGATAAGTGACCACAAGGAAGGAAAACCATGCGCAAAATCACTGTTTCAGTCATTCTTTTCATTTTTGCCTTTGCCTCTGGCCTTGCAGCTGCTGCTATAACGCCAGAACAACCGATGCCTTTCAAGATAGACAAAGACAATGAAACCATCAGCTTCACTTTCGACCACCCCGGCAACCGCCAGCTTGCCATTGCGGTTGACTTTACCGGCGGTCAAACCGCTTCGGGTGCAGTCAAAATCACTGGTGAAGCAACGGTTAAAGCTGGTCTGGCCGAATGGAAAGCGGTCATCGACCGGCAGGTATTTGCGCACGACGGTGCCACCAGCGTCGTTGACGGTCTTAAACCGTTGCCGGGCAAATGGCAGTTGCAGCTTACCGGCACCGAGATCCCGGTAAGCGGTCAGTTGCGACTGATAGATCTTGGTGAAATCCCCGTGATTCAATACAGTGAACAAACCGGCGCCGTTCAGATCAAAAAACCCGGTAACCAGAACCTTATTGCCTGCGCCGAAGTCGATCACCCTGATTTTTCCGGGTCTGACAATGAATTTTCCGGGTCGGTAACCGCCGAGGGCGACGTCATGATTCCGCTGCCGCCAGGTTTCTACCGGCTGCAGCACCCGGCCGACACCGTCAGTTCGCTGCAGGCACACATGATTCCGGTGCAGCCCGGAAAAATAACCATTGTCGAGAACTGGCCACAGGCACCAGCCTCTGAAGCGCCAGCAGACAATGAAGCAGTTACCGGCATCGCCACCCCTTCCAGCATTCTGCACAGGGAAATGCGCATCAGATCTGCGCGACTGCTCAATGACGACCAGGTGCAGATACGCTTTGCCACCCCGCAATGGCCGGGCCAGGTGCGCAAAGAAGATCTCGAAGCCTCAGAAAGCGGCGTCAAGGCTGAAGTAATTTCTGCCGGCACGGTTGCCACACCTTTGAGTCTGACGATATTGCTGGATTCATCGGGCTCGATGAAGAAAGACATGAAACTGGCGCTTGATTCGGTCGACCAGTTCATCAGATTGCTGCCACCAGACAGCGAAATAGCTCTCGTAGATTTCGACACAAAAGCGAAGGAAATTGCCGCAAAAGACCGCACAGCACTTCTAAAAGCCCTCAAATCGATTAAGGCCGATGGCGCCACCTGTCTGAATGACAGCGTAATGCTGGGGCTGAGCCGATGCAAAGACCGCAGTCGCCCGGCAGTTCTGCTGTTTACTGATGGCTTCGATGCCAACCACAATGATACCGGTCCCGGCAGCAAAACCAGACCTGAAGAAATGTTCGCCGCAGTTAAAGAAGCCGAAATACCGGTTTTTACCATCGGTTTTGGCGCAAAACCGGATGATGTGACCCTGAAGAGGCTGGCGACGCTTTCGGGCGGATTCTATCACAAGGCCGACAAAGACAACATCAGCAAGGTTTTCGCGCAGGTAGCCTCGATTCTCGGGCGCGAACACGAAATGGTCTACAGACGCCCCGGCGTCAGAGGCAATGCCGACGCCCCGGTCATCAGCATCGTTCTCGACGTCAGCGGTTCGATGAATATGCCACCAGAAGAAGAAGGCTGTGACTACCGTCTCGAAAAAGCCAAAGCCATCCTGCGCGACCTGATCAGGCAGCTGCCCGAAGATGCAATTACCCAGATAACCACCTACAGCCTGTATCAGAACGTAGTTCAGGTATTCACCGGCGACCGGGCACAGCTACTCGCCAGCCTTGCGCCAATCGAAGCCGGTGGCGGTACCGCAACTTTCGAAACCCTGCAGACAGCTTTCAAAATGCTCAAAGAGATACCGACTGACCGCAAGTATCTGCTTCTGATAACCGACGCCGGTCTCGATCTCGGCGGCAACGAAGTTGAATATCAGGCTCTACTCGGCAGCATCAAAGATGCCGGCATCAATACCACCCTGATCGGCATGGTTGACGAGCGTGAAAAAGAACCTTTCGAAACCGCAGCCAGCATGTGCAATGGCCAGGCAGCTGTTTCTACCGATCTCAATGCAGTCAAAACCGCCATCGAAGCCTTCGGGAAACGCATTGACATCGCCTCGGCAACCGCCGACCCGCGTCTGCCGGTGCAACTGGTTTTCAGCCGCCGCGAAGGCAATGGTCAGACACTGTTGATGAGTGGCAGTGACAAATTCGCCATGCCATTGCCACCGGTAACCTCAAAAGCTGCGGTTAACGGCCTTAAAATCAGCTTCGCTGAACTGCCGGCATCTCTGCAGCGTTACAATCTCGACCTCAGCCAGAACCTTTATGGCAACAGTAAAACCCGCGACGAAACCATTATCACCAGTCGCCTGCCAATCGATGCCGAAAGCCAGAATCAGGCGATGCGCCTTAAAGTCATCGAGTTACTTCTGCTGTCGAAATTCAGAGGCGTCAGTGTTCCCTGCGCCGCTTTCAGAATCCGACTCGAGAACACTCTGCCCGAACAGGAAACCACGGTTGATTCAGGCTCGCAGGCACACCCGGCCAATTTTGTCGGCCAGACCCCAAAACCCGTAAAAACTGTCAAAACCCGCCAGCCTTATGTTATTCCGGATGTGCGCAGTCACTTTTTTGCCCGGCTCAACGAACTGCCGGCTGCTCCGATCTCTGATCTTTCGTGGTTGAGCGAAGACCCGCTGTTGCTTCCCGACGACGAAAGCCTGCAGATCAACCCGGCTGAGCCGGTCGAAGGCTACCTGATCTTTGAATTCGACACGAACGAAACCCTTAAAAAAGCCGCTCTCAGCTATTACGACACAAACTTTGGGCCCATTCACCTGCCGGTAATCGGCACATTCGCCGCGGTGGCATCAGAGACACAAAACGCTGGCCTCCCGCAAAAACCGGCCGCCACCATTGCTGACACATTCAAGCTTACGTTGAACGGTTTTGACGATTCACCGCTGCCAGAACCAGCCCAACACCTGACTCTGCGCACATTTTCGCTGCAGATGACCTCTCAGTCTCAATCCCTGCTCGACCTGAACCCGGTCGAACGCCTGTCTTTAATACTGCCGACGCGTTTTGGCGAACTGGTTCTCGCACCGTCATCGCGCACAACCACAGTTCCGAACGGATGGCACAAACCGGTTCTGTTCCTGCCCGGTTCAAATAATCATCTGAAACAGGCTTACGTTCTACCAGCCACCCTGGCAAAACAGGTCAAAGGCAGCCTACGCCTTGACCTGGCCGGCAACGAACAATTGCTTGCTGCCGGCGACAAGGCTGTCAGCCGTGAAAAACCTGTGCAAACCGCGGCCGGAGATAAAATCAGTCTCGACATCAATGCTTACAGCTTGAGCGATGGCGTGGCTCTTTTCGATATCACCCTGAATGACGAAAAAGACGGCAGCGGCACAGAAATTTCTGCCGAAGAACTTCTACAGCTGCATTTTGGCGAAACCATCTGCCGTTACGAAGCTGACAACAAAGAATACCTGTTCGGGCCTGGTGATCAGATAGTGGTTGCTGACGGCCACTCAAGCCGCCTGATTTATCGCATCAACTACGTCGAAGACAATGAAGAACAGCCGCTTATAAAATCCGGGCTTTTCAAGCTCGATTACCAGGCAAAAATCAAAGGTGAAGGCAAAATCGACGATTATCTGCTGGCCGGCAGCGATGTCTTTCAGATTGACCCGCAGCGCCGCAATGAAATCGCGGCTCTCACCGAAAAAGTGCACGCAGAACGGGTTGCCCGCGGCTGGAAAAAGAAAGCCGGCGCAGCCTCTGAACGCCATCAGATAGCGACCGACACAAAAAACACCGTTAATGCCGGCAATACATCCGCAGCAGTCGAAATCGACGGGCCGGTATTGCCGGTTCCTGACTTCAAAATCGCTATGAGCGACAACCTGCAGGCACTGCTGAAGATGAACGAAACTGAATTTATCGCCAGAATGCGTCAGTTTGGCTGCATTCCGGCCGACACCAACCTCAGCCGTCCGGTTTATTCACCAGAAGCGGTTCTCATGCAGAACTGGGGTGTTCCGGCCGACCTGCTTGAAATTGCCAGGCTGTATTACAAAGCCAACGGCGCTATTATCGACGATAAGCCCATGGCAGCCGTGCTTACCGATTCGGGCAAAGCCGCACTTCACAAGCTGACCGGCTGGCAATCAGAGGTTGAAGCACTGCCGGTTTTGCCGGTTGGCCAGAAACGTCTGGTGATACCCTTCTTCAAAGATGCTGCCGAGCTGAATGATGAAATCGAAGCAATCCGCGACGAAGAATCTTCTGAAAGCACCCTCAGCGTCAGCTTGAATATCAGTCTTAAGGTCAAACCACGAAATGCCGGTCACGCCGGCATGATGGGAGCAATGGGCTCGGCACTGGGTGGCGAAAGTGATGATGAGAGCGAAAGTCTTCTCACCCTGTTCGACAACCCCGGTCTTAAACCGGCAGACTGTTCGGCGGGCCCGATCGATGTTTTCTATTATTCGCCCGACAATGGCCAGACCCTTTACGTTTCGGCAGAAACCCCGGCCGGCAGGCTCGAGAACCAGGCACAACCGGTTTCTCTGGCCGAAAACGAAGTCGTCGAAGAAATCGTCGAAATCAGATATGACGACGAAATCCTGACTTTCAGGCGGCCGGTCGCCAGCGAAGCCAGTATTGTCGATACTTTCAGGAGTATCGCCCTGTGCCAGCCCGACATTACCGCCAGTGCATCAGAAGAGCTGGCCCGGCAATTTGCCGCGAAAAAAAGCGAGGCAGCACCGGGCACCCGTTCGGCGATTCGCTGGTTCACTCACAGCCGCATTTTCCAGTTTCTTGCCCTGCACAGTGCCGCTGAAGCTGAAGCCGCTGCCATAACCGGCGTCAAAGCCGCACGGCCGGCAAAGCGCATGCGCGCCATCATTCTCACTCTCACCGGCGAAAAGAACGGAATCAGAGCCCTTTTTGACCTGCGCCAGATCAACCCGGTGGTTCAGGGCGATGAAAAAGCAGTGCGGGCTTTCAACTTTTTCATGGGCATCACCAATACCATGCTTGAAGAGCAGGTAATGGGCGGCGGCGGCCTGCTGAGCCGCTGGAAAATGGCGAAAGACCCGAAAATCGTTATTGCCGGCCCCGAAGAAGTTGGCACCCTTATCGAAAGTCTCGATGAAAAACTGGTTTCTGAAAGCACCTTTGGTCTGCTTCAGAAAGCTGCAGATGAGGGGAAAGGTGTCATCATGGCTCTGAATGCGCCAATAGTCGCTGACCGGGCCATGCCGGCCTGGTTCACCTTTGACCCGGCGACTTACGAAATGATGTCGGTGCTCGACAATGGCGCCCATGGCTCACTTGTCGAAAGGCCGATCAACGAAATCATTCAGGATGCTTCAAAATATTCAATTGGCTTCTGGGTCGGGGTAAATGCCTCGGTATGGGCGGTCAGTGCCTATAAACTTAAATATGCCGATATGCGCACAGTCGTGAAGGCTGCGAAAAAACTCTGTCTCGACATTGCCGCTCAGCTCGAAAATATCGGCAAGCCGTTGAACGAGTTTATTCCAGACTCTTATACGATGCATGAAGCCGAACTTTCGGCCGGCCCAGCCAGTTTGAAAGTCGGGTTCGGAGAATTTACACCCGGGCAGTTCAAGTTGATGACCAAACCCTCACTTGGTTTTAACCTCAGCTACCAGTCAGGTTTTGAAGATGCGGTAAAGGCTTTTTTCCGCGACTGATCGCCTCGATTCTGAAACGCGCGGCTGTTTCACCTCAGGGTGAAACAGCCTTTCTTTTTCTGCCAGTTAATACCGTATGCGCAACACGACTCCCGGCCATCCATGGCCTCCGCGTGTGTAGCGCCACACCGTATGCGCGACACGACTCCCGGCCATCCTGGCCTCCGCATGTGTAGCGCCA
>DAOQWI010000086.1:8215-13825 GCA_035342015.1 Candidatus Ozemibacteraceae bacterium
CACCGTATGCGCGACACGACTCCCGGCCATCCTGGCCTCCGCATGTGTAGCGCCATCCATGGCGCTAAAAAAAAGAATCCGGGAACTGGTCCCGGACTGAAAAATAAGGAGGCAAACAAATCCATAAACCTTTTCGAACAAAGATGATGTTTTGTTTAGCTTTATTTATGCGGCTTTGACAACCAAACGCAAACATCGGCAAACAAGTCTGATCTCCTGCCACCCGGGGTACGTACCGGCAAACCAGATTTTTTTTCAATTTTTTCAAATTTCTCTGCAAAATACCTGGCAAACCATTGTGTAATTTTTCACAAACAAATTCAAAGCATTCTGATTCCGGCTTTGACATTGATCTGGTTTATGGGCTCCAACTCTGTTGCTGCTTCGATATATCGCTGACGTGAAACATTTTTTATAACATGTTATTTACCAGACGAGTTATAATACCACTGATAACTGTTGAGAGAGACTAGATACACCCCCAAGACAAACCAATACGGCTTGAAAATCTGGCAGTCTGCCTGGCTGACCATTTTTAGCACCGGCCCTTTTTACAGCTGTCAATAAACATGGCGCAGAGGTTAAGGGGTATGGTTAAATTTTATAATCAGGGTGTCAGATGGCCTGTTTTTTTCGCTCTTCTTCTGACCGGCATTTTATGCGGTTGCTCGTTTTTTGACCTGCACGATCTGCAGAATGATGGTGAAAACCTGGTCAGCGGTCCAAAAAGCGGGTCTGCCAATGTTGCCTTCAATATCGTCATACCAGGGCGCGCCAGCCTCAGCCCCGTTATCAGGGCCGCTGACACTGACGCAAAAGTCACTTTCCGCATTACTCTGCTGCAACCCGGCGATACAAAAAACCCGACCGTCACCTTTCTTAAAACCGCGACTGTTCAATCTGATGGCTCGGCCACCACAAATTTTACAGGCCTGCCAGAAGGTTCTGCCATCGGTGAAATAACGATCGACGGCGGCAATATCGGCGGCAAATCGCTGTTTCACGGTGCTTCCGATCTCTTCCCGGGTGACAACACCATCACTGTCAGCCCGAAAGGCTCGCTGCACGAATCAGACATTCTCGCCAACGCCATGCTCACGATTGCCGCCGACCCAGAACTGATCAAAATTGCAAAGCCCAATCTGGTAACTAACGCCGCCAATGTCGCAGCAACTCTGCTTGCAAATCCGGGCGAAAATGTTTACACAAAGGTTCTTGAGAGCATTACCAATAGTTCTTTGGCCTTCGATCCGACAAAATATACGCAAATCGAAATTTCGACGCCTGATGGCACGGTCAGCGGTCATGGCCTGAACTCATGGCTGAAAAACTTAGAACAATTCTGGCAGGGAACCCAACTTTCAGGTACCGGCATGCTGCCGGTAAATGTTTTACGTCAGGGCATCGGCGACTATGCGCTTGTTTTCTGGCAAAACCAGACAAAAAGCAGCACTGCTTTCAGCAAATTTTCCACCACAGACGGAGCCCTTTTAAACTACCTTCATAATACCGGAACAAATGGATTTCTTCCGCAGGGAAACCAGATTCTGCCAGGAGACGGATCAATCGTCATCGCCGGTTCATTTGCCGGAAAACCGGCGTTGGTTCGCTGGAACGGCAAGGAAAATACAGATCTCGCATCCGGACTCACTGCCAGCGGTCTGACCTGGAACAGTGTCTTTGAAATTTCTTCAATCGATATCGCTTCGGCCACAATTTCTTACCTTGAATACGACAAGGTTGGCACCGGCAAAATTCTCTGCTCGATAAAAGATCCTGCAGCCGGCAATCGGCTGTTTTTTGTCGACCCGAATACCGGCGTTGCCACCGAGCAGCAGCAGAACAACCATTTCGGGTTGTGGGCACAGGTCGGAAGTGGCTCCATAGCACTGGGCTGGGATGGTCTCGACGCCGCCGCAAGTTACAAGGTCTATTATGCTACCGGTACGGCACTCGCAACCCAGACGGCGCCACTGGTTTCCACGTCAGAAAAAATTCTGCTGTTCGAAAATTTTGTTAACAACCAGATTTATTCATTTCAGGTAGCTGCCATCGCCTCTGAAGGCCACACATTAGCCTGGTCGACTTTAATCGAGGCTACTCCGGTCGGAGCTGCCGACCCGATCATTTACTCAAACTGGAAGCTCGCCACCAACACCTTTGAAATCGGCTCAGCCGCCCTGGCAAAAGTTAAGATTCTGTCTTACGACGAAAACAGCAAGATGATGCAACTTGAAGTAACAGAAACCATTTCTCTGGGCATGAATTCGATAATAACCGGTGTTTATAACGACAAGCCGCTCTGCGTTAAACTTGGCCTGCTGATGGCTATTGGCGGCACCCTACCACCATCGGGACCGCCCACCGGCCCGACCCAGCCAGGAACTGTCGCCCCCGGCACTTATCAGGTACCGGTTTCCGGGGCTTCGATGGAAGAAGTTTTTGAAACCTGCAAATACGTCTTCAAAGGAAAAATGTCGCAGCTGCCTGCAATGTCAGAGCGCTTGCTCAGCCCTTCCGACCCGCTTTATCAGTCTAAAATCATGTATCTGCGCCGCGGCGGCCTGCGCCAGTCTCTTAGAGCCGGCCTGACCCGGCCGATTTCCGCCGATCCGTCATTGGGCGACCTTTCGCTTGAAATTGATAATTTCGAACTTGACCCGGATGTGGTAGTCGACTTTTCTACCAGTTTTGGCAGTATTACCCAGTTTGAAATGCGTGTTGATGGCTATGCCACCTGTGACATCTATTTAAAACTTCTGGCATCAGCCGCGGTTGAAATGCCGGCCATTGAAGGCATCCTGCTGCCCCACAATGAGATTCCATTCTTCGTTGGCCCGGTGCCAGGCACCTGGGGGCGTGAGATAACCGCCTCATGGAAATTCACTCTAAAAGCCGAGGCCGAACTTAAGGCAGGCACCAAAATGCGGGTCGATTTCAGATCAGGCGTGAATTATTTCAGCGAAAGCGGCTGGAATGGTCAGTTATTATGGCGCGTCAAAAATACCCCGATCTTCGAGGCAAAGCTTCAGGGCACTTTCACCAATGAAGCTGCCATCGAGATGAAAAACTCACTCAAAGTCGGCGGTCTGGCCGGCCCTGAGCTTACTCTCAAACCATATATCAAATCTGAAGCTACGGTCTCTACCGACAAACCCTGCCAGGTTGACGCCGCCCTTTCGATGGGCATGCAGGGCGAACTTAAAGCAATCGTGCAGGCCTGGAGCTATAACATCGGTGAATGGGGCAGCACCTTCGAACCGTTCGGCCCACTGGTAATTGCTTCAAGAACATTTTCTGCCAACGCGACCCCGACACTTAAGGTCACCGGGGCGGTAAATCTCAATAACGAAATCAGAGACTGGCCATGGCCTGCAGGTGGTTACTACCCGCACGCCTGCACAACCACAGGAACCGACAGCATCAAGTTGTCAATGGATGATGCAAAAGGCTTGAACAAAGGCCTGAGCAAAGTCGAAGTTTCGGTCGATGATAACCCGCCGTTTCTGATATTTACACTGGCCTCTGAAACTTTTTCGTCTGGCTATACCATGACCCCTTATCCTGTTCAGACCGATCTGATCTTAAGCCTGCCGCTAAATAACGATGAAAACATGTTTGCAGGCTATGAAGAGCAATTCTATAAGTGGTATACGCCGTTCAGACTGCTTCCAGGGCCGCATGAGTTTGCGTTCAAGGTCTATGACAAGTGCGGCGATTTCTCAATTGCCACCCATGCAGTACTGGTAGCCCCGGAAGAAGAAGGTATCTGGAGGGTCAAAACCGCTGCTGGCAGCGAAACCTGGCAAATTGGTATAACCGGCTTTGAAAAGGGCAACCTGCCCGAACGTGCAAGAACGATTGAGCCGGTTCCTGATGCATTCAATATTTTGCCGGTGAAAGACGGAGCGGTAAAACATTACGACGATCGAGACGGAAAACTCCTCCTGGAAGGCGCTTTCAAAAATAATGTCAGAACCGGGATCTGGAAAAAATTCCTGTCTACCTTTGAAACCAGCAATTACAAAAACTTTGCCCATCAGATTGAATTCGCAGATGGGGGGCAACCTGTCAGTTGCCTGCATTTGAAGGATTATGCAGAAGAATCTATGCAGGATTATTGCATCAAGATTGACAAAACCCCTTCGGGCGCTGCGCAGTTCACAACCCTGGCTACTGATACGAGTTACATATACCAGGATCTATTTATCGACTCGTTTGAAACCGGTATCAGAACTATAGGATTCGAAACCGCAACCTGCGCTTATGATATCGAAACTTTCGTGGGTGGCCAGCGCAACGGTATTGCCACACATTCTCTGTATCTTGAATATGAGTCAACAGTTAAAATTGAGAATGGAGAATATTCGAGCAATCTTAAAACCGGCAAATGGGTCAAAAAGGTATTCAAGAACGTCACCGAGCTTTATTCAACTACCGAGAATAACTTCAGCGCTGGAATTCTCAACGGTGAAGTATCATACGCACTTGCTGACGGCTCCTGGAAAATAACCGGTGCCTACACGCAGGGAGCCAGGTCAGGGACATGGTCTGAACATGTCAGTGTTACGCATCCTTTTTATGGTCCAGTGGACAAACAGGTCAGCTATCAGAATAACAAACCGGAGGGTGCTTTTACTCTGACAGCAGCAGGGGCTTATGTCAACGGCTCTTATTCTGACGGACAGCCGGTTGGCGCGCTTAATAATCAATGGTCGATACGTAATACCAATGGCGATTGGGTAGGCAGTTACACAATTTCATCAGATCCGATCTCTACCCCTGATGCAATTTCCGGGACTTCTTCGTCGCCAGAAGCGAATGATGATTGGATTCAAAAATACTAATCTTCTGTCACATATAAGATTTCCGCCTGTACACATTCCGGGCATAAAAATTTGCCGGTTTGCCATCTAAAAAAGACTTCACGCGGTCTCTGAACTTTCAGAGAACCGCGTGAAACTTTTTAATCAAGCTTGCACCGATTGTTAACTGTCGAGCAGGCGTTCCTGAACTTTCCTGGCGGCGCTGCCGAGCGCGTCTTTGGCGTTTTTCTGGCCAGAGAGAACCGCTTCGATTTCGGGGTTCACCAGGTCTTCGAGCAGGCCGAAGTCTTTAACGACCGGGTTCGGGCCGGCGTGTTTCATCTGTTCCATGAAGGTCATCAGGTGCGGGTCTTCGAACTTGACCAGATCGTAGGCACCCAGATTGATCGGCAGCTGATTGAGCTCTGTGCACCAGCGCACCTGATTTTCGGCACTGGTGAAGAAGGTCAGAAAGCTGTAACAGGCTTCGGCATACTTCGAACCCTTGAAAATCACCACGTCGGTGCCGCCAACATTGGTCGAAGTGCCGGCCGGGCCGGCTGGTATCAGACCGACGCCAAAATCCATCTTGGCATTCTTGAATTTGGCGAGGTTCCAGGGTCCCATCATGATCATCGCGTATTTGCCGTTAACAAAACCCTGTTCAGGGGTAATCGCACCGGGGCGCCAGGCGCCGGCTTCGATTTTATGTTTCGCAAACAGGCTGGCCATCATCTCGACGGCTCCAACCGCCGCTTCTGAATCGATCAGACATTTCGTGCCGTCTTCAGAAACGATTCTGGCG
>DAOQWI010000087.1:0-13736 GCA_035342015.1 Candidatus Ozemibacteraceae bacterium
TCATTGAGCCGCCCCACCAGCCAGTGGCACGGTCTTTGAATAAAATCTGCGATTCACCGTAGCCGCGGGCAAATGAGCCGGTCAGAACCGCATCCTTGTCGACGCGTGACTTGATCAGCGGGCTGGAAGGATTCTCGACCGAAAAGTTTTCGGCTTCGCGATAATAGCCGGCGACGCCAAATCCGGTGCTGCCGAGGTAGTAAGCCATGGTCGACCATGACTGGTAGCCGGTTTTTCCCATAATCTGTGTCAGATTGCTGTAATTGGCGGCACGGCTGGCAGCTGTGTCTGCGTCTGAAAGGCGGTCGATGCGGTCGCTGACCGTGTCATAGTCTTCGCTGCGGTCGCCGGTGGCGCTTAATACAGAAAAGGCACTGGTAGTACGCATACCAAGACCGGCAGGGTTGCAGAACAATGCCTGCTGGTCGTCTGCGATTGCGACTGAAGTGCCGCCCATGCCGTGCGAACGACTGGTTTCAAAGGTCAGTGGGCGGTCATAACCAAGGGCCGGAGTCGTCAGCAGGCCAGAGATTATCAAACTGCAAAGAGCCTGACCAATTCGCATGCCCATTGATTGCAGACGGCTTCGGCGCATGTAGAATGCCGGACTGCTCTGTTGTGTTAGAGAATTGATAAGATTAGGCATCAGCTGGCTCCGTCAAGGTTCAGCAGCATGGTTTTGAATTCGCTTTCAGATTTGTCGAACCAGGCATTGGCCGTTTTAAGACTGCTGGCGAGAGCGCCGACAGCAAGAATGGTGCTGCGGTTTGCCGGTGTGTAAGTGCCTGATCGACTGACCCCATTGACCGGCGAAATGAGAACCCAGTCGGTGCCGCGGCCATTGAAGGCTTCAGCCAGTTCAAGAAAAGCTTTTTCGAGTGACCAGGCAGATCCGGCTGAAGTGAGCCGCGTATAAAGCTGAGACCAGGTCAGGGTTTTCCCGTCATTGGTGTCGAAGTCGATCTGGTCGGGGGTGTCGAGTTTCTGGTTCAGATTGGTGTCATACTTGGCTAAAAGAGTTTTTGCGGCTGAAAGAGTGCTCATGAGCGACCTGAAAAGCAGGTCGTCGCTGCGAGGATCGGCAAGCCTGCTCATGTCGTCAATCGCTTCATCGAGCTGCCTGAGATCTCTGATAAGCTTTGCCGCCGAAAAAATTACGGCCGATGAGTCGGTTGGGCTGGTGCCGTTCTGCAGTCGGTCGAGAACCGTGAACATGTTGAAGCCTGCCAGCCCGGCTTTTGCCGAAGCGCGGCCGCGGTATGCCGCGTCACCACTGTCGCCATTTACCATGGCCCGTTCGAACAGGTCGAGGGCATGGGTGTAGTCGGCTGCGGCAAGCTTGAGGTTGCCTTCATCGATGAGTGCCTGTGAATTTCTTGCATCGAGCTCGCCGTCGAATGCCTCGAAAGCGTTGCAGCCTGACAGAAACAGGCTTAGAACTGCCAATACTGCTAGTGCCAGCAATGAATGTCGCGACGTCATTTCAGCTCCGGAAATTACTGATTTTCCTGCCACTAATCGGCAGACTTCGCATGATTTTGAATTTTTTCGCAAAAAAAAGTCGGCTGTGTTATAAAGAGCAGCTGTGTACGGTATGAATTGATGTTCGTTAATAGAAAACATCTTAACTGAGCAGGTTGGGTTATCGACAGTTCACTTTGATCTGTTCTGAACGATTGTTGCGCTTTTGCAGATATTATGGAAGAAAACATTGCGACTGGCGTCGAAATGGTAAAGACCGACAGGAAAACGAAATATGACAGGCAGCAGTGAAAAACCAGCTCTGGCCATGAATGGCCTGCAGGTCGAGCAACTCAGATTTCTTGGCCGGGGGCCCTATAATTTTACTGTGCCTGCAGGATCTATTTTTGGCCTGAGCGGCAGCTCTGGTTCGGGTAAAACCCTGCTGCTGCGTGCCATCAGCGACCTTGACCCGAACGAAGGCCGGGTGACTCTGAACGGTGTCAGAAATCTCGATCTGCCGGCCAGCGAATGGCGGCGAAAGGTTGCCTGGTTGCCGGCCGAAAGCCTCTGGTGGCACGATCGTGTCGGAGCGCATTTCTGGCAGATTCCGCCGCTGCAGTGGTTTAATTCTCTGGGTTTTGCCGAAGAGGTAATGAACTGGGAAATCAGCCGGCTTTCTACCGGAGAAAAACAGCGACTGGCGATTTTGCGCCTGCTGCAGCACCGCCCGTCGGCTCTGCTGCTCGATGAGCCGACTGCGAGTCTCGACAAGGCCAACATTGCCGCAGTTGAAAACTTTATCACCTCCTATCTCAAAGAAAACAACGGCCTGGCCATCTGGGTCAGCCATGATTCTGAACAGCTCGAACGGGTCGGGGCCTGTCATTATGCCATGCTGCTTGGTGGAGAAATGAGGAAACTGCGATGAATGTGATTCCTCTTGGTTTATTTGAACTTTCTCTTGCCAGTCTGCTGGTTCTGCTCTTAGCCTGGCTGAGCTTCAAGCATCGCCTCGAAATCGAGCGACCGCTGCTGATTGCGGCTTTAAGAACCACGGTGCAGCTGTCACTGATCGGGCTGGTTCTCAATGCGGTTTTTACCACCGTTAACTTCTGGCTGGTTCTGCTGATATGGGCTCTGATGCTCGCGGCTGCCGGCTATGAAGTCATGTCGCGGCAGAAGGTGAAAGTTAAAGGGCCGGCCCGTTTCATGATCGGCACCAGCTCGATGATGTTGTCGTCATTCTCGATCATGGTGCTGATTCTGGCACTGGTAATCAAGGTCGAACCCTGGTACAGCCCGCGCTATGCGATTCCGATTCTTGGTATGCTGCTCGGAAACACGATGAATGGCGTGGCGCTGGCAATGAATACTTTTTCAACACTGGCCTGGAACCGCCGGGCAGTGATCGAACAGCGCCTCGCGCTAGGTCAGCCATCTGGTGAGGCCATCGAAGATATCTGGCGCGAGAGCGTAAGAACCGGGCTCATACCGATAATCAATTCTATGGCAGCGGCTGGCCTGGTAAGTCTTCCCGGTATGATGACCGGCCAGATTCTTGCTGGCAACACTGCCACCGACGCGGTACGTTATCAGATTCTGATAATGTTTATGATTTCATCCGGAACCGGTTTTGGTGTTATACTCAGTTTGTGGTTGATGCGACGGAGAATGTTCGACGCCCGTGACCGCCTGCGCATGCGCGACAGTTTCCACGTCGGCTGAGGATTGTTCTATATGGCTTATGGAGAATAGATAATGAAAGCTGGATTTGTTCAATTTACACCTGAGTTATGCAATCTTGACAAAACCCTCGTCAGACTCGAAAAACTGCTGACTGATGCACCTCCGGCCGATCTGCTGGTTCTGCCTGAACTCTGTAACTCCGGCTATAATTTCCCCACCAGAAAAGACGCCTGGGAAGCATCAGAAGAAATTTCTGACAGCCGCTTCATCAATTTTCTGGCCGATCAATGCCGCAAAAAAAATATGTACATTGCTTCCGGTTTCTGCGAGCGCGATGGCTTCAAGCTGTATAACTCTTCGGTGCTGGTCGGCCCGGAGGGCTTTATCGGCAAATATCGCAAAATTCACCTTTTCTATAACGAAAAAGACATTTTTTCGGCCGGTGATGTTGGTCTGCCCGTTTTTCAGACGCCGGTTGGCAATATCGCGATGCTCGTTTGCTTCGACTGGATGTTTCCAGAAGTCTGGCGCGTTCTTGCGCTCAAAGGAGCCGACGTTATATGTCACACATCGGCGCTGGTTCTGCCGGGTTTTGCGCAACGTTCAGTGCCGATTCACGCGCTTATCAACCATGTTTATGTGATTACCGCCAATAGAACCGGCACCGAGCATGGCCTCACTTTTACCGGTATGTCTACGGTCGCCAGCCCGAAAGGGGAAGTGATCTGCCAGGCCTCTGCCGAAGCCGACGAAGTCTGCGCCTTCGATTTTGATCTCGAACTGGTGCGCAACAAAATGATAACGCCGCGCAATCACATCTTCGCCGACCGAAGACCCGAGCTTTATCAGGATCTGTTGCACCTTTGAGAGGTAAGGTTATAAAGTCCTGATGAATGCAAATTCCGCTGACAAATTCTGTTGTCGGATTGCTTCGATTTTCGTGGAAAAAATCCGGTTTCTGAAAATAATGACACCAAATCAATCTCCTTTACTTTGCTATGATTTAATAATATTATTTTTGTATACGAATTACAGGAGGTAATTACTTGAAGAAAGTCAGTCTGATGATCTTTGCTCTTTTTGTTTTCTGTTTTGGTTTCTGCGTTCCCGGTTGTACCCAGAACGTGGGTTCCGATGCCCCCGAAGTAACCGCCACCACCTGGATCAACACAGATGGTTTCAAACTTGCTGATCACAAAGATAAAATCGTGGTCGTCGAATTCTGGGCCACCTGGTGCCCGCCGTGCCGCAAGTCGATTCCGCATCTCAAAACCATGCATGATACCTACAAGGATCAGGGCCTGGTAATTGTTTCGCTTTCTGATGAACCGGCCGAAACTATCAATGAATTCAATAAAAAAGCCGGCATGGACTGGATAGTCGGCGCTGGCAGTTCGAGTGGCCGTGATTACGGCGTCAGCGGCATTCCGACCGCTTTTATCGTTGTCGATGGCAAAATCGCCTGGAATGGCCACCCGATGGGTGGTCTTGAAGAAGAAGTCAAAAAGCTGATCGAAGCCAAAGGCGCAAAAGCTCCTGCCGCTACTGAAGCTCCCGCAGCTCCCGCAGCTCCCGCAGCTCCGGCTGAGCCGGCTGCCGTCGAAACTCCGGCACCAGCGGCAGAGCCAGCCGCACCGGCTGCAACTGAAGCTCCCGCCGCTTCAACCGAAGAAACCGCTGCTCCGGCCACAAACGAAGAACCGGCTGCTTCTGCATCTCCAGCCGCAACCGAAACTCCGGCACCAGTGGCAGAACCGGCCGCTCCCGCCGCAACCGAAACTCCGGCCCCGGCTGCTGAGCCTGCTGCTGCTCCGACAGCTGAACCGGCTGCCAGCGAAACTGAAAGCAAACCTGCAACAGATGGAGCTGCTGCCCCAGTGGGGGAGTAATGCAAGGGGCAGAATTGAAAAGCGGCGATAAGGCGCCAGCTTTCGATCTGCTCGACCAGGATGGCAAGAGACATTCCCTGGCAGATTATGCTGGCAAAAAAATACTTCTGTATTTTTACCCGAAAGCTTCGACTCCAGGGTGTACGACTCAGGCCTGCAGTCTGCGCGATGCATTTGCCGATCTCAAAGCCCTGAATGTTGTCGTTCTTGGTGTCAGCCCCGATCAGCCGGATGCTCTCAAGAAGTTTGCAGAAAATCAGTCGCTTAATTTCGTTCTGCTCTCAGACCCCGAAAAGAAGGTTGCCGGTTCATACGGCGTTACCGAAAACAAAGCTGTTTTTGGGCTCATTTCGCTCGGCATTACCCGCTCTTCTTTTCTCATCGACGAGAGCGGGCAGATAATCAATGTCTGGTACAAGGTTAAGCCTGACCAGACTGCGCCGCTGGCGATCGAATGTCTCAAGAATCACAAATAGATTTATAATCTTGACCGGAGCCTGCAAAACGGGCTCCGGTTTTTTTATGTCCGCTAATATGCGCCTGAAGATTGCAATAGTTGTAAAATTTGCCGATACTGTGAATGAAGTATTATCAGAGCGAGAGTGGCAATGAAAAAACAGGAAATCGAATTCAAGGTTCTCGATATTATCGACCGTCTGGAAAAAGGGCAGCTGATCGAGGATGATACCATCGAGCTGAAATCTGAATGGCCCCGTGACCATTTCCGGGCGGCGCGCCGCATTGCCGCTCATGCCAATTCTGCCCGGGGCGAGCCAATCATGTGGCTGATCGGCATCGACGAAAAGAAAGGTGTCATTGGCGCTGACTTTGAAGAGCTTTCTATCTGGTTTGCCAAGGTGCGTTCGCGTTTTGATCAGCTTATGGCGCCAAATCTGATCAGTCTTTCCATTCCGTATAACGGCAAAACAGTTGTTGCCCTCGTTTTTGAAACAGAGCGCTCACCCTTTGTCATCAGAATTCCTGACAGCACCGGTATCATCACTCATGAAGTCCCTTGGCGCGAAGCAAATTCGACCCGGTCGGCCAGGCGCTCAGACCTGCTCAAACTGCTTTTTCCGATTCAGAAAAAGCCCGATCTTGAAATTCTCGATGGCAAGATCGAGCTGCAGCGGGCCATTGCCGGCATGAGTCAGACCGGTACCTATCAGTGGAACCTGAGCATGAAGGTTTATCTGGTTACCTATTCACCTGATACAGTTGTAATACCGTTTCATCGTTGTGAAGTTCTGTTCAGGCCGCAGGGGCGCCCCGATGAACGGCGTTTCGAAAATCTGCGCATAATGCCGCCGACTTCATATTCAAGCCGGGGTCTTAAAGAGAAGACCCAGTCACTCACGGTTAACAGTACCGAACATGAGGTTCTGATCGACACTGCCGGCATGGCTTTTCTTACGGCAGAGTATTTTACCGATGAAAAACCGGGCCCGAAGCTTTTTGACGAAATCGAGGTCAAAGGCTGGCTGCGGTCGCATCATTCAGATGACCCGGTGAATTTCGAGGCAATATTTGAACTGGTTTCGCATACGCACCAGAAAGATGCTTCTGACCGCATGCTTGGCGAATGGCGTCTCAGCCGCAAAGAGCAGGAGCCAGAAGCCTGATTGATTCAGCTCCGGGCCCCTTATGATTTTTTTAATGGTTTATTTGATGCCGAGTTCGCGCCGGTCGAGAACTTCATCCCATTTTGTGTCGCGTGACATATCGAGAGCTTTGTAGAAGGCGCGATATTTCTGGTAATCGGCTTTTTCTGGCCAGGTTATGCTGATGATGCCGTTACGGGTCACTCTGGCGCCGGCAATTGCATCGACAAGTTCTTTGCCCATCTGCTTTATGACCGATCGGTTGCTGGCTCCATTCAGGTCTGAATTCTCGCGATAAAAGGCTTCGCCGACCTTAACCAGATCCCAGTAGTTGGTGCCTTTGCCGAATGCGGCCTGGCCGCGCAGAGCAAAGCTTTTTCCGGTTTCGTTCATTGCATTGAGAAGTTCCATTGCCAGCTGGTTGACGGCAAAAACGACCTGAGCTGCCTGTGCGGTTTTCCAGGCGCCAATCTGGCTGTTGTTGAGTCTTTCTGCCATATCGATGGCAAAAGCATCTGGTTTGATGGTTGAATTGCGTGCCATGAGTTTTGCCATGGCGTCGTAGTTGAAACCGTTGATCGGAGTGGTTTCGGGGCTGCCGACCATGTAGTCGCAGGCATCACGCAGCTGATAGAGCACCTCGGCGCCGGCAGGCATGCAGGCGTCGAAACCGACGACGTCAAATTTTCCGTCGGTCTTATAGCGGCTGTTGAAGGCTTTGAGAACCTCGGCCACTTCAAAAATGGTCAGAGCATCGTGGTCGGTATGATCGTAAGCGACGAAACGCCCGGGCCGACGGTCGGGATTGAAAACGACCTTGCCCGGTTCGCTGCTGCTGACCGAACCATCACCCCACCAGGTAAAAACGCCGCTGCCGTGACTGTTGATTATCAGAGCATAGTGTTTGGCCGGATATTTGTCGTGAGCCCATTTGAGGCAGTCCCAGAGGGTCTGGGGTGAGCCCATGTTGGTTTCGCCAAGAACGCCTTCGTCGATGAGCTTGTCTTTTTCGACGCGCAGGCGGCTGCCACCTTTGTAATTGAGCTTCTGTTCATCAGAAGAGCCGGTCGACATGCCATCGAGCTGTACCAGCAGAGTTTTATTTTCGCCGGGACCCCAGCTCTTCATACTGCTGAGATTGCGGAAATTGGCGTTTTCGAGGGTGGTGTCCTTGTCGTCGTTGACCATGTAGACAATGACTGTCCATTCATTTTCAGCCAGGCAGAGAGCCGGCATGGCCATGATCGCCAGGGCACTGAGCAGCATCAGAGCTATTTTTTTCATATTTCCCCCGTAAAGGTAAAAGTTATTTTTTTATTATGGCATAAATGCTGAGAAAGCGAAAGCCCGGCAGTTTTGCTTCCTGCCGGGCTTTCTGAGATTCAGGTCAGAATTTGAATTTGTGGTCGACGATGGGCACGATGTCTGGGCCGAAAACGGTCAGCATGGCTTTGCTGCCTTTTTCGAGGCCAATATTAACCCTGGCGACGCCATCTTTGTTCGAAGTGGCAGAAGAAGCGGCGGCAAGCCCTTCGGTATAGCAGGTAACTCTGGCGTTTGCTACCGGATTGCCTTTGCTGTCAATTACCTTCACCATTGCCTGGCTTTCACCCGGAATCGATGAAGTCTCGACTTCGATACTCACTTTTTCGGGCTTACGGGTTCTGATCATGGTGGTGCCGTCACCGAACAGGTGCCACTGTTCCATCATCTTGACGCCTTCGCCGGTTTTTTCGGTGCCATAGATTTCGAGACCCTTGATGATACCATTGGTCATCAGACCGCCGACGGTGAGGTAAGAGTCGCTGATGATGAACTCAGATGTGATGGCGGCCTGTACCTTGATCGGCGGCACCCATGACTGGTTGGTGGTCGAACCGAAGATGGCAACGGCGCCGCGCGGATTTTCTATGTCGCCGCTGTTCATCCAGGCTTCACAGAAGCTGTCTTTGCCGACAAAATTGCCGTTGACACACGCAACGCTGACGATGACTGGCAGTTTGAGGCCATTGGCCAGTTTGGCGCAGTCGCCATTGCTGAAACCGGTAGTCGACCATGCTGTGGTTGAGCCATGGCCCATGTAGTTAATCAGTGAAACGCCCTTGTTGACAGATTCAAAGACCTTGTCTTTAAGACTGCCGCGGCTGCCGCCGTTACGATCGGCGCTTACCGAGAAAGGCATCGGTTGCATGGGAAAATGTGGATTCATACCGGGAAAGCCTGGGTATGGGTAGCCATCGTAGCCGCCGCCGCTGTTTGCCGGGGCTTTCGGGTCATAAGCGGCATCGACTTCGGTATATCTTGATTCAAGCAGTGCCTGGCGCAGTTTTTCGATGTATTCGTAATCAGGCGGGTTGCCTTCGCTGCTGCCGATCCCAAGAGCGCGGCTGTACCAGGCGGCATCCTCACCGGTGGCTGGATACTGCTCATAATTGATGATTTTAGCGATCTGGTAAGATACCTGTTCTGGCTTTGCAGCCGAAATGCGGCTGATTATCGCATCTGGAACATGGTCATCGCCGGCAAGCTTAACATAAACCGGGTCTGAATCAGCCCTTTCGTTTTCGCCTTTGTTGGTGGGTATCTGTTCGGCGTCGCCCACGAGAATTACATGTGAAAACCCGGGGTCTTCAAATTGTTCCTGCAGAAAAGCCTTGATATTTTCAGGCGTGGCACCGCCGATTTCGCCGGCACTGACGAGGATGGTTTTGATACCGCATTTCTGTTTCCATTCTGCCAGAGGAGCTGCGGCTGCTTTGAGTTCGTCGGCGGCGATTATGATAAGCCGCCCGTTTTCATCAACCGGAGAAAGCCGGCGCGGAACAGAAGCGAAATTCAGAAATGCCTTGCGGTAAATGGGGGCGAAAGCCCTGGATAGTTCGCTGCGGCCGCGATGAATGTTGGCTCCGCCCTGTCCATCATATTTCAGCTTAGCCTGAATGCTGGTATAAAGCCTGATCTTACCGGTTGCCGGGTTGTATTGAACCGGAAAAACTTCAAGCCTGACACCGCGGGCTTCTCTGAAGATGAAGGGTTGCGAAATTCTTATAATGTCGTTGTCGGCCGGAAACCAGGCGTTCTTTTTATAGACAGCGCCCTGCTTGAATGGAACAGTTGAAGGGTCGACGCTGCGCAGAATTGCGCCGCGCGAAGGAACAACCGGTTTTTTAACCGAAATCTCGGTAAAGCGGGTTTTGATGACTTCGAGAACTGGCTTCTGGTCCTGGGCAATCATGATCATGCCAGACATAAATGGCAGAGCCGGTTTGCCCTTTTCGAGCATCAGGCTGGCGTGATCCATGTAGAGGCCGGTAAAATCCTGGTCGTCGGCGGAAAAATTAACCCTTTTAAGCGCGGGCGTAACCACATGAATGTCTGAGCCGAGACTGCGGTCAGTGTTGACTCTGATCTGAGAATAAGCCTGATCAGGAACAGCTGCAAATATGGCTGCCCCAAAAAGTGCTGCCAGAGATGCTCTGCAAAAACTTTTCAATTTCATATCCTGTTTCTTCCTTTTTTTAAGATACGATGGCGACGGATGCCTTTAAAAGATTACCACAGAGTTCATGTGCCTGCCAGAACCGGCACATAAAAAGTCTGCGGCGCATGTGGCAAAGTTGGCAATTTGCAGTGGTTTTGGTTATAATATGCCCCGGCCCGAAAAATGACACAGGAAAACAACCTGCCCCCACGCTGGCAGCAGATTCTCGAAGATTCGTTGAACTCGTCGATTGTCGATGAGAAAACTTTCGCGCTCGATTTTATCGGCCAGCAGAGTTCTCTGACGCTCGAAATGGCAAGAGCTCTGATGCCGAAGATAACTGAGGCAATAGTTCATCCTGACACCCGTGTCAGATACTTTGCCCGGCGCGCCAGAAACCAGATTCTCGATTCGTTTCCCGAAATCGAGTCTGGTAAAAGCGAGAGTTCCGGTTTCAAGCTCGAACTGAAAGAAGGTCAGCAACTTACTGCCCAGGAAATTCTGTTGCACAAAATGCGTCTTGGCAGCAGATATGTCGTATTTGAAGCTATGGATCGCCTTACCGAAAGTGGCGACCCGGCACTGGCGTCACCATTGCTTTCATATTTGCGGGCAGAAAAAGACGAATATAAGATTTCTTATCTGCTGCGACTTCTCGGTCGTATCGACGACCCGAGAATTCCTGAAACGCTCGAAAAATACCTCGACCACGAAGACTCGCGCATCGTTGCTAACGCTATCGAATCATTGTGGGAATTCGACCGACCTGAACTGGCTGACCGGTTTGCTGATTTTGCTACATCTTCAGACAACAGGATCAGAGCTAATGCGGTGCGGGGGCTGCACCGGTATTCTCCTGCTCTTGCCGAGCAGCACATTTCCGAAATGATAAAAAGCGGCAATATTGCACTTCAGGACTCCGGTGTTTATCTGCTGCGCACCATAAGGCCCTCAAATCTGCCAGAACTGCTCGAAATCGCCAATCATTCGCGCTATGCCACTGTTCGTCTCAAGGCACTCGATATTCCGCCACCCTCCGAGGAAGAGACGAAACAGGCTGAAATGCTTCTGAAAGAAGACTTTGAACGTCCTGATCATAAAAGGGATGTGATGCTCCTTGTCTGCTTTCTCGTTGTTGCGCTGGCAATTCTGTTCGTCTCGGATGAAGGAAACAAGCGTCTTCTCTCTGTGCTGTTTCTCGGCCTGGCAACCGTTACAATGATGATGCCGGACAAGACTCGCACCAGTATTCAGAAAACTTCCATTTCGATGGGCTTTATCAGTTCGATGGCATGGGGCAACACCAGATTGATGGTCATCCCGGCCCTGATGGGGTTGTGGCTGACCTGGAATGCCGGCCAGTTCAATGCCCGCGGGAAACCAGAAAAAGCAAAACCTTCTCACATCGTGGCCTGGTTTTTTGCTGTTGGCGCCATAATAATTACTCAGCTGATGCAGGGACACAACCCGGAAGTTTTTTCGCTGGCCGGCAGGCTGGCCGAAGGAGTCGACAATATCAAACCATCTGTCGTTGATGTCATTCAAAGGCAGAAAAGCTTCGAGATCACCATTTTCACATTCATTTCTTTGATGACTGTGGCAATAATGAGTTTCAATTCGTGGTTTCCTGCGTCGAGAGACGCGGTTGAGCCTGGCCAGGAACGTCTTCCCGGCAAGAAGATGATTCTGTTCACCATTCTGTTTCTGGCTGTAATAATGGCCCTGAACGTGTTTCACAGTTTTGGGATCAGCCTGGAATTAAAAATCGGCGGTTACGGAAACGCAAGCGGCCTTTTGAAAACCCTGCTTCCCTGAATTCGCCTGCAATCTTCTTTCCAGAAAACAAAAAAGGGCTGCCCTTGAATCAGGCAGCCCTTTTCAGAAATATTTATTCTTTTCGGTTTTCGAGAAGCTTCTGGATCTGTGAGCAGAATTTTTCGGCTCGTTCTTTGATTCTGGCAGCTTCAGCAGTTACGTCAGTTACGAATTTTTCGTCTTTGATGCCGGCCATGTTGATCATGACATTCTGGTAAGCGCCCCAGATGCCTACTTCAAGAGCTCTGACTCCGACCTGCATGTCTGACTTCGACGCGATATTGCCGCATTCAGCCGCTTCGACCATCATTTCCCAGGCTGAATCACCAATTTTCATAGTAGCCAGAGGTACTTCGATTGCCTTTTTCAGACCGGCCTGCATTTTTTCGAATCTGGTCTTCTTTTCGTCTTCGGTATTCTGCGGCAGGCGCATGGCGTCGACATAGTCGTTAAAAGCGTTAGTGTCTGCATCTATCATCGGAATAAGTTTAAGCGTGGTTTCGTGCAATACCGGAATGGTTTTGCGAAGCCTGTTTTCGAGATGTTCGAATTTGCGCACCCCGTAGGTGAGCTTGGCTACCATGGCGCCCAGGCCGCTGCCAATTGCAGCAATTGCTGCCGAAGCGCTGCCGCCACCCGGAGCAGAGGTTCTGGCATTGATGGCTTCGATGAATTTGCGGGTGCTCATATTGGCGAGCGGCTCGTTCGGCTCTTCCCTGATGATGTATTCGATGATGCGTTCGGCGGGTTTGAACTGAGAAACCGAGCTCAGACCCATGCGATCGATGACCAGTTTGATCTTCTGGTCTTCGTCGAGAATGAAGAGATTCTCTTTGCTCATGTAATAGTCGGCGGCTTTGAGCATTGCTTCGAGCGGAATCAGCCCGACCAGCTCCGAGCCGGCGACGCCGACGTTGATTTTTGCCGCCTCTTCTTTAACTGCTTCATAAACTTCGTGAGGCGCAGTTACATGGTAGTTGTTGAGATTGAAAGAACACTGGGCCATGTTGTATTCGTCAACGTGCCAGCCGAGCCCCTTGAGTTCTTTGAAACGGCCTGGTTCGCCCGGGCCGCGGCCGGCTTCACGCAGGTCGAGGGCGATGCGGTGCGCCTGGTTGCTGGTGCCGAGAATGTTGACGTTGTAGGCGACGAGAAAGAACCGGGCGCCGGTGACGGTTGCGCCCCAGGTGGGCACGAATTCAGCCGGGCCATAATCGGGCTTCCAGTCGGGCTGAACGATCTTTTCGGCCAGACCTTCATATTCACCTTTGCGGATCTGCGGCAGTTTTTTGCGGTATTCACGTGTCTGTGAGTGTTCATAAAGGTAGAGAGGTATTTTGAGCTCGGCTGCCGCGCGCTCGGCGAATTTTTTCGAGATTTCGACGCACTCTTCCATGCTGACATTGGCTACCGGAACGAACGGGCACACGTCAAGGGCGCCCATGCGCGGGTGCTCGCCTTTCTGGGTACGCATGTCGATCTTTTCACGGGCAACTCTGGCTGCGGCAAGAGCGCCTTCGATTATGTTTTCCGGGTCGCCGACAAATGTGTAAACGGTGCGGTTCGTTGATTTGCCCGGGTCGACGTCGAGCAGAGTCACGCCTTTGACACTTCTGATCGCATCAGAGATGGCATCGATGATTTTCTGGTCGCGGCCTTCAGAAAAATTGGGTACACATTCGACGATCTTTTTCATATTCTTTCCTTTTAAAGTTATCTGACGGCTGGGCCGTCGTCTGTAGTTGCTACTGGCTTTTATAGCTCATTCAGACAATATTGTAAAGCAGAACACCGAAACTC
>DAOQWI010000088.1:0-5423 GCA_035342015.1 Candidatus Ozemibacteraceae bacterium
TTCGGGCATCCGGTTCCGAGAATCTGAATTTTCATTGTTACAAGACCTCCATTAACTGAAAAATGTTCCAAACATTACGCCAAACAGCGTTGAAAAAACTATGACCAGAGAAACAAAGGCAACGGTTTTTTTGGTGCCGAGAACGCTGCGGATAACCAGCATGTTCGGCAGGCTCAGCGCCGGGCCGGCCAGCAGCAGAGCTAAGGCCGGGCCTTTTCCCATGCCGCTGCCGATCAGGCCTTGAAGTATCGGCACTTCGGTCAGGGTCGCAAAATACATGAAAGCGCCGACAAACGAAGCAAGAAAATTCGCCATGATTGAGTTGCCGCCGACTGCCGCGTTGATCCATTCTGATGGAATAAGGCCCTCGTTGCCGACGCGACCGAGCAGAACGCCGGCAACGACAACGCCGGCGAGCAGCAGCGGCAGAATCTGCTTCGCAAAATCATAAGACGAGCTGAACCATTCTCCAAGCTCGCTTTCGTCAGTGCTGGTGAATATACTCAGGCCGAAAGTGCCGACAGTGAATGCGGCGAGCGGCGTTTCAGGAAACATGTAACCGGTGCCGGCAACGGCAGCGCCTGTTAATATGGCCTTCCAGGCTTTCAGACCAAACCAGCCCACCAGCATGACGCCGAGCGCAAAGCCTGATATTGAGGTCAGAACCCATTTCTGTTGATAGATATTGGCCCACAGGCCGGTTTCAGTCTGTGGCCTGCCCCAGTTGGCGAAGACCAGAACGAAGACCATCGAGGCAAAATACAGCGAATTCTGACAGAGAGTTCTTTTTACTTCAGGCTCAGGCATAAGCATCTGGGCTGCGGCCTTGGCTTCTTCCTCTTTGCGGAACAGCAGGTGCATGGAATAGCCGATGAAGACGCTGAGAAAAACAGCTCCGAAAGCACGGGCCATGCCCAGTTCCGGGCCAAGAATACGGGCGGTCAGAACGATGGCGAGCACGTTGATGGCGGGGCCGGAGTAAAGAAAGGCGCAGGCCGGGCCAAGACCGGCACCCATGCGGTAAATGCCGGCAAAAAGCGGCAGGATTGTGCATGAGCATACCGCGAGAATCGTGCCGGAAACGGCGGCAACGCCGTATGCCAGTATTTTGTTGGCTTTGGCGCCGAGATATTTCATGACCGAAGCCTGGCTGACGAAAACGCCGATGGCGCCGGCGATGAAGAAGGCCGGTATCAGGCACAGCAATACGTGTTCCTGCGCATACCATTTTACCAGGTGAAAAGCTTCGAGAACCGCATTGTCAAAGCGGGGTGTGCCGACCGGCAGGTAATAACAGATCAAAAATATGACCGTTATCGTTAAAAAGCTTTTCCATTCATGTTTCCAGTAGTTCATGTGTGTTTGCTCCGTTTATTCTTTGGCTTCGGCACCGAAAGTTCAGGGGTGAGCTGCGAAACCTTATGTCTGGCGTCGTCGGCGACGGCAGTGCCGATACAACTGATAAAATCAGGCAGACAGCGCATGCGCAGGCGGTAAAAAACCTGTTGCCCGCGTTTTTCGTCTTCGACGAGGCCGGCGTTTTTCAAGACCAGCAGATGCTTTGACACGGTCGAGAAATCAGCTTTGACCGCGTCGACAAATTCGCAGACACATTTTTCGCCCTGCGCGAGTTCTTCTATGATGTAGAGGCGGGTTGGGTGCGCAAGAGCCTTTAACACTACGGTTTTAGCTTCTATCAGATGCCGCTGTTGCTGGTTCACAAATTACCTCGGTGTTGTCTGGTTATTTGGCAATATGGCCAAATATGTTTACGATGTCAAGCAGATATTTGGTCATTTTGCCAAGTGTTTGTTTTTTTGGGGGAGGGGCTGAGCTGAAGATGCTGATCACCGGTGGCTTTCCAGACCTTTTTTGAGAGAATCAGCTCCGGCCTTGATAGCTTCGATAGTTGTCTCTTTATCAACCTTTTTGCAGAAGCAGATAATGGGTTTTTCTACAATCAGGACTTTTTTGAAAATTTCTGAAATTAAACCGTCTCCGGAGAATTCTCCGGGAGCACATGTTTTTTATAAGACGGGTATCTGTTTGAAAGTTTCAGAAAGAGTTTCCAAGGCTTGCCTGCAGACGAAGATTATGATCGAAGTCATTTGAGCCGAGCGATACTTCTATTGCACCAAGAGGCGTTCCAAGAGAATATGCAAATTCACCGCCGCTGATATATTTGCTTGAGAATAGATCGTTGCTGGATTCAGAAAGTTTTCCGGTATTCCACCGCCCCAGAATATAGTGGTCGTTTTTCAGGGTAAATCTTAATTCTGCACCTGTTTGCAGAATATTTTTTCCTGAAAGCTTCTGGTATCTTAATCCTGCAAAATTGGTGCTTGTTCCATCAACTACTCTCTTGCCGCCAAGATAGAATAGTTCGTCGCCGGGAAGCGAGTTTCCCGTAATTGTGCCAGCAAAAAAAATAATGCCAGCCGTTGTTTTTGAAGAAAGAGGGGTATATGACGAAAGATTCACCGAAAACTTATTTGATTCTTCTATTTTGCGCTCGTTGCTGAAGTGCCCAGGATTCATGAATTTACTCAGATTGACCTGCATGAGACTGCCGGAACTTGGGAAAAATGGGTCGTCCAGAGTATCTGAAGAAAAGAAGCTGAAAACAGACGAATATTCGTAGTCATGCTCATTTATTCCGGCAGGGGTATGCCGGTATTTAGCAAAACCGATCTTTTTCTGGGCACCAAAACCGATTTGTCCTGATTCAGAAACCTTCTTGTTCAGCGAAAAACTGCCGGAAAAAACGGAGCTGATATACTTCAGCTGATTGGTAAAATCATAATTTGTGGAAACCTGATTTTTCTGATAGCCCAGCTCAAGCTCTGCTCCCAGTCCAAGATCTTTGAACTCGTGAACATATTCTCTGAAAAGAAACCTGGGGCGTTGTGAGATTACGCTCTCAATACTCGATCTGCCGCCGACCAGGAAGCGATCTTTCATCAGAAAACTGGTTTTTATAGCAGTCCCCCTGTCGACATCGTAGCGCAGGCCAAAATTGCTTTCAAACTGTTCGGTCTCTTTTACAACGAAAGTGAGGATTTTGCCTTCAGGAGTTGAAGAAATTCTATAGCTGATAAGGTTTGCCAAACCAGTTCCAAGAATTTTTTGCGAAAGATTCTGAATCTCGTCTAGGTTGAGGCTGCGAAATTGCCTGCCTCCAATACGATCGAAAACAAAGTTCTGGCGAGTCTGGCTTAATCCTGAAATTTTAATTTCCTTGAATAATATTCTCCTGTGGCGGTCAAGATCAGGAAGGAATGCTTTGATGTTCTGCATATCTGCATGCTTTTTTCCGATTTTTTTAAGCTGCGACATGTTGCTTTTCCCTGCTTGTTCGCCAATAGCTATGATTGCCTGAATACTGTCGAATGAAAAAGTTGAATAACCTTTTACATCAGGCTCTATAAGTATGTCGCATAGTGTCTTTTGTTTTTCCAGATCCTGCTCGCCAAAGAACGAAATACATTGCTCTAGAATTCTGGGAATCGAATTGATCTGTTCCTTGGTATAAAGTGAGGAGCCTACATTCACTGCAATTATTATGTCTGCTCCGGCTTCCTTTAAATCGGAAACAGGAAGGTTGCGTGCAATTCCTCCATCTCCAAGAAGTTTCCCATCCAGTTTAACAGGGGTAAAAGCAAAAGGATATGAAATGCTTGCTCTTAAGGCTTCTGGAAGAAACCCTTTACTCAGCTTCACGGGTTTGCCAGTTTCAAGATCGGTTGCGATACAAGAAAAAGGAATTCGCAGCTGGAAAAAGTCCTCACATTCGTGTACCGGTGAAAACCACCGGCAGAGAAGATCTGTGATTCTCTGACCTTTGATCAATCCAGCTTCAGTCATTTTTCCCTGAATTCTAAAAGAATACTGTCCGTCATTTTTTTTCTCAAAGTGGTCTAGGCGTCGGCGAAAAACATGGTCATTCATGATTTTCGCCCAGTCTTCTTCTGCAACAAGATTCTCAATCTGTTCCGGTGAATAGCCAGAAGCATATAAGGCTCCAATAATTGAGCCCATACTTGTTCCGCAGACAAGATCGATTTTGATGCCGGCTTTTTCAATTGCTTTTAAAACGCCGATATGGGCAAAACCTTTGACTCCGCCTCCGCTTAAAGCAAGGCCAATAACCGGCGTTTTTGCCCCAGCCATAGTTGGAACGAATGTAAAAAAAATACTGATAAATGTGATGACCGGGAGAAGTCGTTTTTTCGAATGCATGTTGAGCACCATCAAAGGTCTCTGTAATCTAAGACAAGCCAAATGCAGGGCAGCTTTTGGTGAAATTAGGCAACTAAAAGCAGGAAATTTTGATGAAAATGGGGCCTCGCTATTTTCTATCAACGAGTTTCTTGCGGCTTTTCTCCAAGTTTCAGAGCCTGCATAAGAAAATCGGTATTGAGAAGCGAAGGGTTCTGGTCAGTAAGGTAGAGTTCATCAAATTTGTGCAGCAGCAGAAGTATTTCGACAAGACGTTCGCGCTCATCGTAATAGGCTTTGACAGCAGTCTGGGAAGAATTCGTGAGCAGGCGCTGTGCATCGATAAGCTCGACGATCGAAGATGCACCTTCCTGATAACGTGTAAAAACGATGCGCATATTTTCATAGCTTTGTTCGGTCATTTTCTCGGCAAAGCTGATACGGGAAAGAGCTTCGTTATAATCGGCAACCGCCTTTTCCAGGATTGCCTTTTTATTGTTTGAAATATCGCGGACTCTCAATCTGACGATTTCTTCGGCCTTTTGTGCCGTGCGCACGGCATTTTCGATGTCGTTGCCATTATAAACCGGTGTTGTCAGAATGAAAGTTGCAGCAAAGTCTTTGGTGCCTTCTATTGGGCCAATTTCACGACCGTAGTTGCAGGAAGCATCGAGACTAAGTGTTGGTAGATGAGCGCTTCGCGCCGCCTGTACGGTTTTTTGCAGAATAGTCTGGTCGGTTCTGGCAATGTTGATATCGTTGTCTATCTTGAACAACTCTGGCAGAAGAGCCTCGCTGGTAAAGCTGCTGGTCGAGAATTTGAGGCTTCGCGCCAGTTCGAGTTCGATTGCAGCAGGATTTTGAACATCAAGAATATTTGCCAGATCGTATTTGAGGTTTTCAAAACTGTTTTTGGCCTTTATCAGCTCGGTATTCGAGTTAAGCTGTTCAACCTCTATCCTCAGAATATCATTATGCAATACCAGCCCGAGATCTTCGTTGAGCCTGGCAACCTTCATCAGGGCGGCGATCAGTATCAGGTCGGTTTCGTGAATTTTAATAAGTTCCTGATCGCGAACCAGTTTGAAATAGATGCGGGTCAGTCTGCGCAGCACGTCAACTTTCTGGTTGTCTTTGTATGTTTTTTTGAGGTCGGTTTTCAGTCGCGTGATTTCTTTTTGTATGGCAGGAATTCTGCCCAGCCC
>DAOQWI010000088.1:5523-10243 GCA_035342015.1 Candidatus Ozemibacteraceae bacterium
TGATTTTTTCTTTTTCCAGTGCTGCAATTCTTTTTTCAAGCTTTCTTATATCTTCTTTTCTTGCAACATCGAATTTGGTGAGGACTTTGAAGATTACAGGCTCTATTTTCAATTCCAGGTTTTTTTCACGCTCAATCAGCTCGTTCAGCGAATGGATAAGCTCGTTTCCTTCCTGTTCTGATAAACAGCCCTGCTCGACAAGCTCTTTGCTGATTTTTTCGATTTTCTCTCTGGTTATAGATGCTGGATTGATGCCATTGAGAATACCCTTTTTCCATAATTCGATCATGTTTTTTCTCCTTATTGAAGCCATTTTGTTGCATACAAAGCTGTCTAAGAAGCACCCCTCGTTTTGCCGCGGGGTGAATTAATACTCTGGTAAAATTGCCTTGTGCGGGTTGCTATCAGGTCTGGTCGACTTTTTTGTCGCGCAGAAAGAAGCTGAAGACAATTGGTATCAGAAACATTGAAATGATCGCTGAAGACAGAATGCCGCCCGCTGAAGAGATACCGATGTCGGTGCGCAGTTCTGAACCGATGCCGCCGCCAAAGGCCATTGGCAGCATGCCAAGAACCGCCGCCAGTGTGATCATGATTACGGGGCGCAAACTGGTGCCGCAAGCCTGCACCAGCGCCTGTTTTTTCGTCAACGACCCGGCTGCCATCAGATTATTGTATTCTTCAAGCATCAGAATCGCGTTGTTAACGACGATGCCAATCAACATGACGCCACCCATGAGAACGAAAATCGAAATGGAATAACCGGTAAGGTATAAAGCCCAGAGCATGCCGATCAGCATGGGAGGGATCGACAGCAGAATAATGGCAGGCATCGTGAATGATTCCATTACCGCTGCAAGAGTCAGTAATACAAGTACCACGGCGATCACGGCGGCCTCGGCAAGGTTCATCTGCGCATCGTGCATCATTTCAACCTGGCCCGTCGGTTTAAGTTCGTAGCCGACCGGCATCACTTTTCTGGAAAACTCGCTGACGTAGTTCATGGCATTGCCCATTGGCAGCTTTTTTGACAGGTAAGACTCGAACTTGGCAATGCGCTGCTTGTCTTTGCGGATAATCTGAATTGGTGCGATAACCTTGTCGAGCTGGCCAAAGTTGGTTAATGCAATCTGCTTGCCATCTTTGCCGGCAAAACTGAATTCTTTAACCTGCTCAGAACCATCATTTTCGGCAAATTTAACGACAATGTCATAGTTGCGATCACCTTTTTTGAAGGTTGCTGCCTTTAAGCCTTCAACATTGCCCCTCAGCGCCGTGCCCAGATTTACCGCAGCCATCTGTGATTCGCTTAGGACATCGCGCTTCGGAATGACTTTAATTTTCTTTTTGCCGCTGCGCACCGTAGTATCCATAGAAATAAAACCGGCAATGTCTTCGGCTTTAGCCTTTACGGTGGTAGCAATTTGATCGAGAACATTGAGGTTTTCGCCGCTGTATTCAACCTGCAATGGAGCCTCGCTGCCACCTGCCGGGCTCGGAATGCTGATTGTAACTATTGCATCGGTAAAAGTGCTGAAGCTTTTTTTGATTTTTGCGAGAAACTCATCGATAGAAATACTTCGTTTGTCCTTGTCGGCTATTCTGAGCTTTACTTCTGCAAGATAAACCCCTTCAGAAGAGCGCCCAAAGCCGCCATCTACCTTGCCAACAGCGCTGAGAACAGAGTTAACGTCGGGCAGGCTTCTGGCAATCTTTACCGCTTCAAGAGTGCGCAGTCGAGTTTGCTCCAGGCCATAGCTGGTCGGAAACTCAAGCTTGACGGTTACATTGCCCATGTCTGCCGTAGGCATGAAACCGCCACCGATAAGCGGAGCAAGCGAAAGTGCATGCAGCATAAGCACAACAAATGCAACTATGAACAAGGCGCTGGCGACTTTATTATTCTGTGCCATCGTTATCATATCCATATACCACTGTGTCACTCGATTGAACCAACCGTTGAAGCCTGTTTCCATTTTTCTCAGCAGTCCTGATTCGTTCGTATTCTTTTTCAACAGAATCGAGCTGAGTAACGGGATGATGGTGAATGAAAGGAACAGCGATACCGCTGTCATGATCAACATTGTGGTGGCAAGCGGTTCCAGAAACAGGCCAACCATACTGCCCATATTGGCGATGGGAAAAAGCACGACGATGTTGGTGCCACTGCTTGCCAGAACCGGTATTGTCGAGGCGCTGGTTCCCTCTATTGCTGCTTGTCTGGCGTCGCCGGTTTCGGCGAACCTTTTCATTATAGCCTCTAATACGACCAGCGAATTGGTTACCAGGATGCCAACCGAAAGACCTATTGAAATAAGAGTCGACAGGTTGAGCGTATAGTTCAGATACTGCATGAAGAAAAAGCCGATGACGATGTTCAGGGGCATGGTAATGCCCGCAATCAGCAGGATCTTTAAGTTGTAAAGAAACAGAAAGAGAATAAGTGCGGTCAGGAGAATGCCTTGAAAAATGTTTTCCCAGGCGCTGCTGGCGTTTGCCTGAATAAATCTGGCATCGTCGGAAACCCAGTTCAGCTTCCAGCCGGCCGGCAAAATTGCGGAGATTCTGGCAATGGAATTCTGCAGATTCGTTACGGTAGTAACGGCGTTTGCATCGCTGCGCTTGATAATTTTAATTGCGATACATGGTTCGTTTTCAAAAAAAGCGATCTGTCTGAGTTCGGCCGCTGCCATTTTTACTTCAGCAATGTCTTTGAGAAAGATGATTTTCCCATCGTTTTTGTTGCTGATTTCAAGCTCTTTGAGACCGTCTACGTGTGAAACATCGCCGCTGAATTCAACGCCGATTTCAGTGCCAAGCTCTTTGATGCGACCAACCGGGATCGTCTTGACAGCCGAATTAACGGCATGTACTACGTCCAGGGTTGTCAGGCCTCTGGCGGCAAGCTTTTCGCGGTCTATCAAAACCTGAACCTCACGCTTCGCGCCACCGATCAATTCGGCATCAGCAACGCCCTCGACGACTGTCAGTTTGTCTCTCAGGTAGTTGTCGGCATAATCGTAAAGTTCTTCTATTCTGGTCGGCCCGGTAAGCGCCAGATTGGCCACGGGCTTGGCATTGATATCGAACTTCAGAACCTTCGGGTTTTCAACGTCTTCGGGCATATCAGCTATTGCCAGATCGAGTTTTTCGCGCACGTCTGTCGCTGCAACATCGACATTGGTGCCGAGATTGAATTCAAGAAGAGTCTGGCAGGCATTTTCCATGCAGGTCGAGCTTATGTGCTTGAGCCCTTCAAGGGTCATCATGCGGTCTTCAATTCTTTTGGCGACATCGGTCTCTATCTGCTCAGGGCTGGCGCCAGGAAAGACGGTGACCACCGTGATGTACGGAATGTCGATTTTGGGCATTAACTCAAGGCCCATCTTGAAAAAAGAATAGATGCCCAGGAGGGTGAGACCTATGAGCAGAGCTGACATGGCAACGGGACGTTTGACTGATGCTGTGGCTAAAAACATTGTCTGCTCCTATTCGATCACTGTTACCGGCAGATTGTCCTTGACCATGAATTGCCCCTCGCTGATGACTTTGCTGCCAATGAGCAGCTCCGGCTCTGTTATTTCGGTGAAACCATCGAGCTCTTCGCCTTTTTTTACAATCAATTTGCGGGCCACACCGTTTTCACAGGTGAAAATGGCACATTCGTCAGCGCTTTCTACTAACGCTCTGGTCGGAACGGTTATGGCAGACTGCTCGTTGACCAGAAGCCTCATCTGCAGCGATTGCCCTGGCTTGAGATTGTGGGTGCCCGCTTCGACCAGGCACTTGATTTCGAAGATGTGCATTTTCGTGTCGATGACCGGGCTCACATAGGTCACTTTAAGCTTTGGAGAAAGAACCTCGCCATAGAGAGTCAGTTCGACTTCGGTTTTATCCTGAATGATGCTTGAACTGTATTCAGCCGGAATAAAAGCACTTATCTGCAATTTTTCGGTATTGTCGATTTTGAAGGCCGGTTTGCCCGGCTGGCCCATTTCTCCGATTTCGATGTGTTTTTCGCTGATGTAGCCATCTATGGGGGCAATTACAATTGAGTCGGCCAGGTCTTTTTCTGCCATCTGCAGGTTGATGACCGCCTGTTTCGCCTCTGCCTGGCCAAGTTCGAGAATTGCCTTTTTGTGCTCGACTTCAGCGACTGCCGAAAGGTAGTCGGCTTCGTGGTTGTCAAAGCTTTCCTGGGTGATGGCCTGCTTTTCGAGCAGGGCTTTGTAGCGCGCGTAACTTTTTGATTTTTTGTCGAAGTCGATCTGGGCTTTGCGCAGCATGGCTTTGCGTTCCTTTTCGACAGCCAGAACGATGGAAATATTCTGGCGCGCATTATCTACTTTCTGCTGCAGTTTCAGGTTGTCGATTTCGAACAGGCGGGTTTTGCCCTTTTCAACGCGGCTGCCCTCGTCGACAAACAGTTTTTCGACCTCGCCGGAAATCTTCGGGGCAACAAAAGCGCTCTGATACGACTCAACCTTGCCATATACATTTATGGTTTTGAGAAACTGCCTTCTGGTTACCGGTGATAATTTAACCGGCACCTTGTCTGGCGAAGATACCTGGGCTTGTGCATCTTCTCTGCTCTTATCAAGCCCTGCACTGGCAGTGTGTATCTGTGTGAACGATATGAGTCCGAAAAGACAGACGAAAGCCAGAAGAGCTATCCATAATGATTTTCCTGATTGTGAGTGCATCTTTTGCCATCCTTGAA
>DAOQWI010000088.1:10343-13460 GCA_035342015.1 Candidatus Ozemibacteraceae bacterium
TGGAGTGAGATGTTTTGAAAAGTTGTAATACCGAAGAATTTTTTCGTGAAGTGGCCTTGAGAATTCATAGCAGTCTCGAAGTTGACGAGGCAATTAAAGCGACTTTTAATTATATGTGCGATTTTATTCCCATGGATATGATGGGCATGTATCTGGTTGAAGATGTTGACGACGGCGGAGTAAAGGTTTTTTCGGTATCCAGATATGGTCAGCGACTTCTCAACGAGCCGGACGACATCAGAGAGCCCATATTGTGGCTCAACAGCAAAGAAGTCAGCGAACTGGAAGCTTTTGAGAAGAGTCAGAAAAAGTCGATTACCATTGACAACTTCGGCAATTTTCCAGCGCCGATGCTCAAGATTTTTGCCAATATCGAACGCTACTCGATGCTGAAAATGGAAATTGACTCCGGCGGCTATCGAGGCTGCTCTCTGGTTATTGCCAAAGAAGGCAAAAATGTTTATCGGCAGCACCATGCCGATTTGTTGCTCTCGGTAATGAAGCCGTTTTCCATCGCCATGAGCAATGCCATCAGGTATCGCGAACTGCTGCAGCTCAAAGAAGGCCTGATTGACGAAAATCAGGCCATGAAGACCGAGCTTGAACGGGCGGGCGGCGACCTGATCGTTGGCGCAGATTTTGGCCTGCGAAGAGTGATGGAAATGGTTAAAACGGTTTCCAGAACTTCAAGTCCGGTATTGCTGCTAGGTGAAACCGGTACTGGCAAGGAAGTTATTGCGAAAAAAATACATCAGACCAGTCCGCGCCGTGATGGCCCTTTTGTAAGAGTGCAGTGCGGGGCTATGCCTGAATCGTTGCTTGACAGCGAACTTTTTGGCCATGAAAGGGGGGCTTTTACCGGGGCTGTTGCCGTTAATAAGGGGCGTTTCGAGCGTGCCAACAATGGCACGATTTTTCTCGATGAAATTGGTGAATTAAGCCCGGAAGCTCAGGTAAAGCTTCTCAGAGTGCTGCAGGAAAAAGAATATGAGCGGGTCGGCGGGCAGCATACGCTTAAAATCGATGTGCGGGTTATTGCCGCGACCCATCGTAATCTGCTTGAGATGGTTCATGCCGGCAAGTTTCGTGAAGATCTCTGGTTCAGGCTGAATGTTTTCCCGATTGAGTTGCCGCCGCTAAGACAAAGAAAAGAAGATATCTTTTCTCTGGTGCAGTATTTTATGGTTCGCAAAGCGCGTGAGTTGAATCTGCCGGTCAATCAGAGCCTGGCTCCTGGCACTCTTGAACGTCTTCTGCAATATGACTGGCCCGGCAATGTCAGAGAACTGCAGAACGTCGTTGAGCGCGGTCTGATTGTCTGTAACGGGCAGCCAATAGAAATACCCGCGAGCTATTTTCTTGGCAGGGCAGCCGTTGCGAGATCTTCTGAAAGCCGCATGGACACTCTGGAAAACGTTGTCAGGGCCCATCTGTCCCGGGTTCTTGAAACAACCAGAGGCCGAATCGAAGGCCCTGGCGGTGCCGCCGAAATACTGGCTCTTAACCCCAGTACCCTGCGCGGCAAGCTGCGCAAATACAGAATTCCGTTTGGCCACAGGATGTAAAAAGCCGCTTTGGCGTTTTTTCGGTTACCCGCAGCAGCAAGGGGTTTTAGAAGGTGTAGCCAGACCGGAATATTGTCTGACCAGTTCTTCAATGTCTGCGGAACAGCATGTTTTCTTCGGGTTGAGCTGCAGACATTGGCCACCGGTGCACGCCCCGGTGGCCTGCTGGACCTTCTTGAGAGAATCTGCACCAGCTTTTATTGCATTGATGATTGTTTCTCTATCAACATTTTTGCAGAAGCAGATGATGGTTTTTTCCATAATCAGTAACCTTTTGAAGATTTCTAAAAATTAAACCGGTTCCGGAGAATCGCCCCGGAGCCGGTTTGAATTGATCATTCTGAATCGAGAACCGAGACGCCCGGCAGGGTCAGACGTTCGAGAAATTCGAGACTGGCGCCGCCGCCGGTCGACACGTGTGTCATCTTGTCGGCAACGCCGGCAATCTTGACCGCCGAAGCCGAATCGCCGCCGCCGATAATGACGATTTTACCGTTTTCGGCCATGCGCGCGAGTTCGTGTGCGAGCCTGATCGTGCCCTCAGAACCTTCTTTTATCTCAAAGGCACCGATTGGGCCGTTCCAGAGAACGGTTTTAGCTTTTTCGAGTACGCTGATGGCATGTTCTATCGATTCTTTGCCGACATCGAAAGATTCCCAGCCTTCTTTTATCGTTTTGACGTTGCGCTCGAGGTTGCCGACCTTCTGATTGGCAAAGTCAAAATGGTCGGTGATGACAAAATCGCGCGGCAGAATTATCTTGTCGCCGTATTTGTCCATAAGCTTCTTCGCCGTTTCGAGCATCGATTCTTCGACCAGCGACTTCTGTACATCAAAGCCGGTGGCCTTCAGAAGCGTGTAGCCTATGCCACCGCCGACGAGCAGCAGATCGATTTTCTGCAGCAGTGATTCAATAATGCCAAGCTTCGTCGATATCTTAGAGCCGCCGGTGATGCCGACAAACGGTCGTTCAGGGTTTGAAACCGCGTTGCCGAGGTAGCGAAGTTCTTTTTCTACAAGAATGCCGGCAAGCTTCATGGCAACATGTTTCGTTACACCGGTAATCGAGGCATGGCTTCGGTGGCTGGTGCCGAAAGCGTCGTTGACATAGATGCCATCAGACAGGCCGGCCAGGCCGCGTGAAAACACCGCATCATTCTCTTTTTCGCCGATCGCGAAACGTAGATTTTCGATAATGTTGATGCGGTTCTTAACGATGTTTTCCTTTTTGATCAGCAGCCCCGAAGAGGCGATGCTCTTTTCGTGAAAGACGAGATCGACGAACTGCTGCCGCAGATAATCGGCAACCGGCTTAAGGCTGTATTCGGCGTAAATTTCTTCGCGTGATTTGCCCTTCTTTTCCTGTTTATCGGGTTCTCCGAAGTGTGAGCAGAGAATCGGGGTGGCACCGGATTCAAGCAGGTAGCGCACCGTTGGCATCGCGGCGTCGATGCGTGTCGAGTCGGTGATTTTGCCTTTCGACAACGGCACATTGAAATCGACGCGCACCAGAACATTGCGACCCTTCAGCTGTTCAGCCGGCACGCTGGTTA
>DAOQWI010000089.1:0-9112 GCA_035342015.1 Candidatus Ozemibacteraceae bacterium
CGATGGCGTTCTGTATGCCTGCCGACAGGCCGATTTCGCCGGCGTCAGCTTCCATGATGCTTGGCTGAATTTCTTTCCAGCCGGTGCCGTGGTTCCAGAGTATGAGTGCGTAGCGTCTGGCGGGGTAATTTTCGTGGGCCCAGCTGACAAAGTCTGTCAGTGCCAGCGGGTCTGCCATATCGACGTCGCCAAGGTCTTCGAGAGCCTTTGAGGTCATTTTGTTGGGGTCTTTGTCGCGAACGATGTGAAAACGCCGGGCGCCAGACCACTTCAATTCAGAGTTGTTGGAAAACCCGCCGTTGCGGTCGATCTGAGCGAGAAAATTAACCCGGTCAGAAGAACCGAATTTTTCGATTTCGTTGATATCTATTGAGGTGGCCCCTTCAAGGTTATTGTCGGCAGCCATAAAGATCATGAAGGTCCAGTCTTTTTCAACCGGAGCAGAATTTTCGGCAGATACTGAAACAGCTGTTAAAAACAGCAGCAGGAAAAAAGCGATTGGCGTTGTTATACTCTTGTAATACACACTTTTCCTCCAATGCCTGAATGAAGCATCTTTAATTATACGGGCGTGTACCGAATGTGTCAAATTTCGTCCGCTCTGATTTTTACAATGCGATATTTGACAATTTGGGGCACGTTATGTTATTTTACAATTCCAACTTCCTGGAAGGGAGGACAACGAATGGCACGTGCAAAAACAATTAAAAAGGCTGGCGCTGTCGCTGAAGAACCTGCGGTCACCAGCAAGAAGAAGGGCAAACCGGCATCAGGTGAGGCTAGAGAGTATTCGGTTACTGATAGCTTTGCCAAGGGTGAAATGGTTTACCACAAAGTCTGGGATGACACCGGCGAAGTAATCGAAACCGGTACCACCGAAGACGGCATCAACAAGATGAAGGTTGCTTTCGAAAAGGTTGGAGTTAAAAACCTGAGAATGGGTTGAGAAACTTTCCAGCTTAGAAGAAGACCCGGGTAAACCGGGTCTTTTTTTAAGAAACAATTACTGGAGGATGAGAGCTCTTGGCAGGAGAACACAGCTTCAGGCAGAATGGCTTCTGGCTGCTGAAACCATGCACCCGGCGACTGATCGGGTTTTTGTCGCATCAGGATGCGCGTCTTCGTGGTGAAGGGGCCAAAGCTCTCGGGCGAATCGGTGACCCGGAAGCGGTAGAGCCTCTCATCGCTGCTCTTCTCAAAGAAAAACAGGATGAGCAGATGCCCCTCGCTCTGGCTGAAATCGGTGACCCGTCTGCTCTTGCCCCGCTTCTTGCGGCATTTAAAGAAGCTGAACGGGAAGTGCGACCAAATATTGCCCTGGCTCTCGGCGCTTTTAACGACCGTCAGGCAGTCGCCGCCCTTATAGAAGCGCTTGGCGATCTTGATCCGAATGTCAGATTTAACAGCATCAGCGCATTGGGGCGTCTCAAAGATTCCTCGGCGGTTTCCAATCTGCTTGGCTGCCTTGGCGAGGGCAACGAATGGATATTTCTGAACGTTGTTGATGCTCTCGCAAAAATGGGTGCTCATCGTGCCACCAATCCGCTGGTTGCCTTCTATCTGAAGGAACGCAACGAGCGCAAGCGTTCGGCATTGATTACCGCGCTTGGCAGTATTGGCGATCTGACGGCAGTTCCGACTCTGACCAAAGCTCTGCGTGATACTGACGACCGCGTCAAGGCCAATGCGATCGAGAGCCTGGCTCGACTGGGTCTTCCATCTGAAAAAGCTCTCTCACTTATTCAGCCATTTCTAAAGCATCCTAACAATCGCGTGCGCGGTAATGCCATGATTGCCGTGGCCAATCTAGGCAACTCAGACCTGACGCCAACCATGCGCGCAATGCTCGACGACCCTGACAAATGGATCAGAGCCACTCTGGGTTATGTTCTTTCGGTGGTTGACCATTCACAGGCGCTCGAAATGATAATAGAACTGCTGAAAGATGAAGACGCTGATGTGCGCAAGAACGCAGCTCTGGCACTGTCGAACCGTGCCCGGGAAGCTCAGACAGAGTTGCTGATCAGGATGCTCGCCGATCCGGTTCCGTTCGTCAGATTACAGGCGGTTATTACGCTCGGGCGACTCAAAATAGTTTCCGCGGTTCCCTGGTTGATCAAGATGCTTAAAACTGATCGCAATTTCAAAATCAGATCTGCGGTCATCACCAGTCTCGGGCATATTGGTGACCGTTCAGGAGTGCCGACTTTGCAGAACGCCCTGCGCGACCGAGATTCTCGCGTACGCGCCAATGCAGTAGAAGCAATAGAAGAGGTTCTTAGCGAAGCCGGAATCAATATCATCAGGCCATTGCTGAAAGATTCTGACAATCGTACGCGCTCAAATGCTGCCAAGGCACTTTTTCGTCTTGGTGACGTCGAAGTTCTGCAGGAACTCGAAAAAATGCTGGGGAGCAAGGACATCGCGACCAGGGTTTCGGCGGCCTATGCCCTTATGCAGATCGGTGTGGCCCTGCGTGAGGTAGATGTCTCGCCATTGCCCGGCCCCTTGAAGAGCAGCCTTGAAAAGGTAAAAGTTCCGGAAATGGCTGTTCCCAGACCACCCGTCGAAAAAGAACCTGTTGCGGTCGAGTCTGCTGCTGCCACCGATAATCGAGAAGAGATGAAGAACGCTTTTCTCGAGCATTTCAAGGCTGGTCGACTTAAAGAATCACTCGAACATGTTTCCCGCTATCTGCAGAAATACCCGCATGATCTGATGGCGGTCTTTTTTGGTGCCAATCTGAACCTGCAGTTGAGCAGATTTGACGATGCCATTGAGGGCTTCAAAAAGGCGGTTGAACTCGATCCTTTCAATATTCAGGCTCACAGCAATCTGGGCGCGGCTTACTATCGAAGTGGCAAGCTGGTTGAAGCAATCGAGCATTTCAAAACTGCCCTGAAGCTCAAGCCGGAACTGACAACCGTGCGCTTCAATCTGGCGGGGCTGTTTCTCAAGACCAGTCGCTGGGATGACGCAATCAGACACTTCGAAGAGGGAATGAAATACCAGGCTCCGACCGCTAAAGTATTGTCAAATCTTGGGTTTGCCTATCAGAAAACCGGCAATTTCGAGAAAGCCGCCGAAAGTTATAAAAAGGCTATTGGTCTTGATAATAAGGACGCGGGGGCCTTTTATAATCTGGCGCTGATTCTTGCAAAAGCCGGCAAGCGTTCTGAAGCCATGCAGGTTTTGCAGAAGGCATTCAGTGAAGTCCCTGAAGGAGCACCCGGCCTGCCGAATCTGCGTGAGCTCTTTGAACGACTGAAAAGCTGACAGGAGCGCCATTGACCATGGAAAGCCGTCTTCTGACAATAGTTTTTGTAGATATGCAGGGCTATACCCGCAGAAGTGCCGGGCAGACCATCGAAGAAATGAAGCTTTTCCACGACCAGATGTATACTTTCGTCTCTGAAATCATGCAGAAATGGAACGGGGTCATGGTTAAAAGCCTTGGCGATGGCTTTATGGTGCGTTTTGATTCACCGACGAGCGCCGTGCAGGCCGGTATTGAAATTCAACGCCGCCTCGATGCCCGCAATGCCCAGATGATGAATCCCGACAGTATTGTCAGGTTCAGAATTGGTATCAACACTGGCGAGGTTGGTATCGATGAAAATGGTGATCTTTTTGGCGACCCGGTTAATATTGCTTCAAGAATTCAGACTTTTGCGGACCCGAGTGATGTTTTTATTTCTGAATCAACCTATCTCGCCATGAACCGCAACGAATTCGGTGCCGTCGACCTTGGTGCCCAGGAGCTTAAAAACGCCACCCGCGAAATCAAAATTTACAAAATCCTTAAAAATGGCGCACCAGGGCTGACTCTGCCTGGTAATCGACAGGCCAGAACTCCTGATAAAGCTGCAGAAGGAACTCCCCCCGCTTCTGGCAACCATTTAAAACTCATTGCTGCCGGTGTTTTGCTTGGGATTTTTTTGATGGCAGCCGCCGGCGTTGTTCTGAAAAGAATGCGTCGCTCTGACAATCAGCCTGATGTGAAGCATATCGGTCAGAAACATGCCGAAATGACCGCAAATCCAGTAAATCCAGAGAACCCGCCGCCGCCGGTTTCAGAACAACATGGCAGGCCGCCGCGTGAAAATATGCCCCCAGGGCTGATGCGACCGCAGACTCTGCTTGAAATCGACCCCGGGTTTCCTAAATTGCCTTTGAATGAAGCTGGCCGTAAGGCTCTTATCGAGATTCAGTCACTTAATAAAACCGGTCGTCCTGATGAGGCACTGCGGGTTGCCCGTTCAATGCTCGAAGATGCCGGCCAGGATAAAAAAATCGTCTGGGCCCTGCTTATTGGCGAACTGCTCTGGACAAACGGGCAGAAACAAAAGGCTCAGGAACTTTTTGCCGACATACAGAGCCGCAGCGGCAATATGCCTGAGCCAGCCAAAAAGCAGTTGCATAACCAGATTGAACTGATCAAAAGCCGATAGAATTGCCGGAGTCGCAAAAAAAAGCCCCGCTGTAATCACAACGGGGCTTTTTGCTGAACAGACTTTTTTCAGGCGAGGTTCCAGCCGGTTGTAAATGCTTTCAGGTTGAGCTCCTGAAGTTTCGGCGGCAACATTTTTTTGATCATTTCTGGCCAGATTTCGGGTTTGACTTCTTTGATCTGGCGCGCGAGAACTCCCAGAAGAACCACGTTGAGGCATTTCTGGTTGCCAAGTTCACGGGCCTTGCCGATGGCATCGACCGCGATCGTCTGAACCGACATGCCGGCAAGAATCTGGGTGATATTTTTCGGGTAAACAGCATTGCCAGCCGAAACCGACATTGGCAGAATATTCTGGGCATTGGTGATCACCAGACCACCCGGCTTTAGATATTCGGTCCAGCGAAGGGCTTCGAGCTCTTCAAAGGCCAGCAGAATATCACATTCACCCTTTCTGATAATCGGTGAGCAGATGCGTTCGCCAAATCTTACATGGCTGACAACACTGCCCCCGCGCTGCGCCATGCCGTGAATTTCAGATTTCTTGACATCAAACCCGGCTTCCATGGCACATTCTGCCAGAAGATTGCTGGCGAGAAGAGTTCCCTGGCCGCCGACGCCGCAAAGCAGAATATTGGTAGTCATAATCATGCCTCCTCTTTGGCCTGGGTAATAGCACCCGGGCGACAAACCGCGGCGCACAGACCGCAATGCACGCAAAGCGCGCTGTTGATTACGGTTTTTCCATCGTCAGGGTTTACCTCAATGGCCGGACAACCAAGTTTCCAGCACATGCCGCATTTGACGCACTTGTCGCGGTTGATCGAAACCAGGCGAACGCGTGGCTTGTAGTTTTTAAGCAGAAAACAGGGGCGTCTGGTTATAATTACCGACGGTTCAGAGTCGTTGAGTGCTTCTTTGAGTGTGCTTTCAAGCAGCTTAAGATCGAATGGATCTACCGTATGAACGTTGCTGATACCACAGGCCCGGCACATGGCTGCAAAATCGAGAACCTTGGTCGGTTCACCCTTGAGAGTTTTGCCGCTGGCCGGGTTTTCCTGATGACCGGTCATGGCAGTGATCGAATTGTCGAGAATCATGGTCACGTGGCGACCTTTGTTGTAAACAGTGTCGATCAGGCCGGTGATGCCGGAGTGCATGAAAGTAGATTCGCCCAGTACAGCTACCAGTTTGCCGTGAATTTTTTCCTTCATGGCCTTTTCGATCCCAAGAGCGTTGGTGATCGAAGCGCCCATGCAGACAATAGTGTGCATCGCATTGTGGGGTGCAAAAGCGCCGAGACTGTAGCAGCCGATGTCGCCGGTTACCGTGCAGTTGAGCTTACGGAGAGTGTAGAAAACCCCGCGGTGCGGGCAACCCGGGCAGAGAACCGGCGGCCGGACCGGGATATCTACAGTGGCTTTGGGAGTAGTTGCCGGCATTGGCCGATTAACCAGTTCTTTCAGCGCTTCATGGATAATGTCGGGGTTGAGCTCGCCGCAGATGGGCAGCCGGTCTTTGCCGATGCAGCTGATGCCGAGCGCGCGCACTTCGGTTTCGAGAAACGGGTCATTTTCTTCAATGACGATCAGTTTTTCGACGCTGGCGGCGAACTTTTTGATAAGTTCGGCCGGGAAGGGGTAGGTCAGCCCGAGTTTGAGATAAGAGGCATTCGGGAATACTTCGCGGGCGTGGCAATAGCTGATGCCGGAAGCAATTATGCCGATACTTTTATCGCCTTCTTCAATACGATTGAACGGGCTTTTGCAACCGAGTTCAGCGATTTTTTTCTGGCGTTCTTCAACTTTGGTGTGAAGTTTGCGGGCGTTGTGGGGCAGAACGCAGTATTTGGCCATGTCTCTGACAAATTCGCGTTCCGGGGCTTTTTCACGTTCACCGAGGCTGACAATGCCTTCTGAATGCGAAATTCTCGTGGTGGTGCGTACCATTACCGGAGTATCGAATTCTTCGGAAAGCTTGATGGCGGCGATGGTCATATCTTTTGCTTCCTGGCTGTTCGAGGGTTCGAACATCGGAATCTTGGCCATCATTGCGTAAAAGCGGTTGTCCTGCTCATTCTGCGAGCTATGCATGCCGGGGTCGTCAGCCGAAACAATCACCAGAGCGGCGTTAACGCCGGTATAGGCAACGGTAAAAAACGGGTCGGCAGCCACGTTCAGCCCGACATGCTTCTGGGCGCAGATAGATCTGGCGCCGCCGTAGCAGGCACCGATGACTGTTTCCATCGCTGTCTTTTCGTTGACTGCCCACTGGGCGTCGATTTCGGCATAAGTGCCGCAGTATTCAAGGATTTCGGTTGATGGAGTTCCGGGGTAGGCTGCGGCAAAGCGCACGCCGGCTTCCCAGGCACCACGGGCAATAGCAGCGTTTCCAGAGAGAAACGCCCGGTTTCCTGAATGCTTCATTCCTTTCTCCTTTGCTGTCTGATATGTTGTGATGGATTATAACATATCAGAAATCCGGGCTGAAAAGGCAAAATGTTGGGCAGTCCCGGGGACGTGGATACATGCCGGTAAAATCGGTTTTCAGTCGTGTTTTTTATCTGATTTCAGCAGTTTTGCAATCTCAAAAGCGAGCTCGACGCCCTGTTCGGCGTTAAGGCGCGGGTCACAGGCGCTCTGAAAGCTTGCAGACTGCTCAAAATCGCCAGCGAAAATTCCGCCGGTACATTCTGCAACCTGAGTGCCGGAGAGCTCAAGGTGAATTCCACCCGGGTGAGTACCGCTTGCCTGATGTATCTGAAAAAAAGATCGTGTTTCGGAGAGAATATCTTCGAAAGCTCGCGTTTTTCTGCCGCTGACGTCTGTTTTTGTGTTGCCGTGCATCGGGTCGCATATCCAGACCACGTGCATGCCTTCGCGTCTGACTGTCTCGATCAGATTGGGGAGAAAATCAGCGATTTTATGATTGCCGAATCTGGTGATGAATGAAAGGCGCCCGGGTTCATTGTCTGGATTCAGGGTTTCAATGAGGGTTTTGAGCTCATCGAGGCTAAATTCCGGCCCGATCTTGATACCGATCGGATTTTTTATGCCACGCATGAATTCTACATGCGCCCCATCGGTCTGCCTGGTTCTGTAGCCAATCCAGAGCATGTGAGCGCTGGTGTCATAGTGCTCGCCGGTGGTCGTGTCCACTCTGGTCATGGCCTCTTCATAATCGAGCAGCAGTGCCTCGTGTGAAGTATACATGTATGAGTCCTGAATACTGGTGAGGTTGCTGTTGCCAAGAGCATGAAAAAAGTTCACGGCTTTGCGGATATCGCAACAAAGTTTTTCGTAGTCAGGGTTCTGATGGAATTTGCCAAAACTTGTAAGATTCCAGGAATTAATGTTTTCGAGCGAGGCAAAACCGCCGTTGGTAAATGCCCGCACCAGATTCAAGGTTGCGGCTGAGCAGAAATAGCCTTCAACCATGCGCGCCGGGTCAGGGATTCTTGCTTCCAGAGTCGGTTCGAGGCTGTTGATCATGTCGCCACGATAGACCGGCAGGTCGATGTCGCCAAGTTTCTCAAGACTGTTTGAACGCGGCTTCGCGTATTGTCCGGCCATTCTGCCAATATTGACAAGGCGCTTTTCACCGGCGTAGGTCAGAATGATTGCGATCTGCAGGATAACTTTTATCAGATCACGTATGTAGGGCCCGTGGCACCTGGAGAAAAGTTCGGCGCAATCACCGGCCTGTAATACAAAAGCTTTTCCGAGACAGACTTCATTCAGCAGATTCTTCAGTCTGCGGGCCTCACCTGCAAACACCAGGGGCGGGAGTTTGCACAGCCTTTCATAAGCAGTCATGAATTTCTGCCGGTCTGGCCATTCTGGCATTTGCTCTGCAGGCAGACTGCGCCAGCTGTTTTTACTCCAGTTCTGATTCGTTATAATTGGCATTTCGGTAGATCTCCGCGAGGCCTGCTTTAAAATGGTGCGCGCTGGGGCGAACCGTGCTGCTGTGAACGCTGTTGCCTTCAAAGAAGTTGAATAATTATGCCACAAATCGTAGACTTTTCCACCTATGCATTCCAGAAAAAGTTATCTTCTGGCGTTGTTTTTTTGTATGGCAGCGGCTGTCATACCGTTTTTTGTCACGGAATTTATACCTGTTACCGATCTTTCACATCATTTGAATCAGACCCGGATTTTTTATCAGGCTTTTTATAATGGTTCAAATGAATACGATATCCATTATACCGGGCCTAATACTATTGTTTATCATCTGTTGTTTTTTCTCTGGCACTTCTTTCCGCCTCTGCTGGCTGGCAAATTGGGTCTGATCATTCTTCTTCAGGCTGGCATATTAACAACTTTTTTAATTGCATATTCTGAAAATTGCAGGCCATCACAAGCCGTAGCGGCGGTTTGTTTCCTGTTCAACACAACTCTATACTGGGGTTTCATGCCATTCATGTCGGGCTGGCCCGTATTTGGTCTGTTCTGGTTGTGGACAAGAAAGTCTCATGAAGCCTCTTCTTCAGGCTTTCTTTTTCAGGGGTTGCTGTTAAGTTTTTTCCTCTGCTGGTCGCATGTTTTATGGTTACTCGGTGCTTTTGCCTGGCTTGCTTACCAGTCGGTCAGGTCTTGTCTAAAAGGTGAAACGATATGGGTTCAGAGATATTTTCTGCCGTTTTTGCCCGCGTTATTTTTC
>DAOQWI010000089.1:9212-13382 GCA_035342015.1 Candidatus Ozemibacteraceae bacterium
AAAAGTGTTCCGGCAAAGTCTAAGGTTATCTATGTTGATCAAAAGCGATCAAGCCAGTATTTTCACTCTAACCCGTTCTGGCAGTTTGTGGGCTATTTTGAGCTTTTATCTGACTGCAAAACCAATTTTTCTTTTGCTTACCATGATAACGGCATTGTCAGATTTAAAGACAAGCAGAAAATCCTGCGGCAGAAGTCCTATATAAATATTTCAGAGCTGACCGAAGGCTCAATTCATGAATTTGATCATCTGGTTCTTTGTTCGAAAGCTGAGGATAAAGAGCGCCTGATGCTTCGGTTTCCATTTTTGCGTCCGACCTTTTCATCTGGGCTCTGGCACACTTTTAAAATACAACATTAGAGTGTTATGGTGCGTAATCTTGAATGCCTCAAACTGATAATTCTGATCAGGGGGCTGCCTTTACCTGGTCCTCAGAATTATCTGTCTTAAATGCTTTCTCGCTGCATAACCGGTTGTGAAGGTAATCTGCCAGCTTAAATGCGGCAATCGCTATGATCACGCCGGCCAGATCGTCAACAAAGTAATGCCAGCCAAATGCCATTGTGGCAATTATAACCGCCAGTTCATACAGACAGGCGGGAATAAAAAGCCTCGGAACAGCGGCTTTAAGCGCAAAAATCAATATCAGAGTCTGTGCTATGTGCATAGATGGAAATCCGGCGATTCCATTAAAAATTTTTACTTCATAATCTGCGGGCGCGTCTAAAAATAACTTTCTCTTGTTGATCAGCCATTGTTGCGCTTTTTCTATGCTGCTGTCAGGAGAAATGTGGAACGCTTCAGGTTTGAAAAAATAAGGCCCGTCACAAGGCACTGCAAAATAAAGAATATTTGCCACAAAAAAGCTGATTATCAGTGCTGTTACAGCTCTTCCCATGACTTTGAAATTGTTGCTGAAAAAAAGTGCGCCCAGGACTAATGAATAAAAGAACGTCAGTGAATGGTAAGAAAATTGCAGTATGCTGTCGCCCAGTTTGAACAACACAAGACGATTCAGCTTGATTGGTGCAATTGCCGGAAACAGTTCGTTTTCGATAAACCAGAAAAATGGGTCGAGTGATTCTGTAATGCTTAAAACCGGAATGAGCGCCTTTAAATGGCTGTAGCAGTAAAAAGCCAGAAATAACGGCAGTGAGCAAAGCCAGATTCTCAGACAATTATTTAAGAACAGCATAAGGGCAGAGGCAAACAGGTTGCCCTTCTTTGCGCCAACCGGGCATACAACATCATTTTCCTGGATTATTGGCTTTAAATCTGATTTAAAAGCAAGGTATAAGAGGTCAATAAACTTCAGAAAAAAATAGTTTATAGGCATTACAACGAACGCGGTAATGCTGATAAAGGCGAGTAAAATCAGATAGTTTGACATGAGTCTCAGTTCGGTCGACCTGCAAACCGCGATGGTAATCAGCAGATAACCGGTTGCCAGATAATATGATGGCCTGAACTCTGCCATTGAAGAAATACATAACCGTTTTCCCGCACCTGCAGCCAGGAAGGCAGACAGGAATATAACGAACAGGGCGAGGATATGTTCCATGATTTTTAGTTGTTAAGGTTACGCAATCGGATAAGCCTGTTTTAATTAAGCTGCGGATCTCGCGGAGTGACTCGCCTTTTTGGGGTTCCAGGATATGGTAATTGCAACAATTTCAGACATTAAATTATGCAACAAATGCTTGTTAAATGCTATTCAAAAAATTAATATACATAATGTCGATTTATCAACCGGTTTTTGTTGTGCCGGTCTGATAGTCATAAATTAAGCGGTTCAGGAGCGGGCGATGAAGATTCTGGTTACGGGCGCAGCGGGGTTTATTGGCTTCCATCTTACTATTTACCTTCTTAAGCGTGGCGATGAAGTCGTGGGCTTTGATAACCTTAACAGCTATTATGAGGTAAAACTCAAACAGGATCGTCTTGCCATTCTCAGCAATCATCAGAGCTTTACTTTTGTTCAGGCTGATTTGAGTGATCGTGCCGCTGTCGAAAAGGTTTTTGCCGAGCACAGGTTTGACCGGGTAATCAACCTTGCCGCCCAGGCCGGTGTTCGCTACAGCCTTGAAAATCCCCATGCTTACATCGATGCTAACATCGTCGGTTTCATGAACATACTCGAAGCCTGCCGCCACAATAAAATCGAGCATCTGACCTATGCTTCTTCAAGCTCAGTTTATGGTTCCAATGCCGAAATGCCATTTTCGGTACATCACAATGTCGACCACCCGGTTTCTCTGTATGCTGCCACCAAAAAGGCTAATGAACTGATGGCGCATACCTACTCACATCTCTACGGCCTGCCGACGACCGGTCTGCGCTTTTTTACCGTGTATGGCCCTTGGGGGCGCCCTGATATGGCGCTTTTTCTGTTCACCCGAGCCATTATCGAAGGCAAACCGATCAAGGTTTTTAACAACGGCCTGATGCGTCGCGACTTTACTTATATTGACGACATTGTCGAAGGCATCGTCAGGGTCAGCGACCGGATCGCCCCGCCAAACCCCGATTGGGATGGTATGAAACCCGATCCGGCAACCAGCCGCGCTCCCTATCGAATTTACAATATCGGCAACAACAAGCCGGTCGAATTACTGCGCTTTATCGAGATCATCGAAAAGAAGCTCGACAAAACCGCAGTGAAGGAAATGCTGCCGATGCAGCCCGGTGATGTGCCGGCCACCTATGCTGACGTCGACGACCTGATGCGCGATGCCGGTTTTGCTCCGGCCACCCCGCTTGAAACCGGTATCAGTCGCTTCATCGACTGGTACCGCGATTATTACAAGGTCTGATACTCAACCTCTGACCCGGCACTAAAAACCCGAACCGCAGTTAACGGCCCGGGTTTTTTTTCTGCCTGATTGTCAGGTGTCGGAAAATAAAAACAGGGAACGGTTTGCACCGTCCCCTGCTGGTTTCAGAGTCTGTTATCAGACGTTTTTGCGGCCGTGGTAGTGAGTGTGCAGCAGTTTGTGAGAAACTTCGCTACCTGGTTTGCCGAGGAATTCAGCGTAAAGCTTCTGAATCGACGGGTTCTGGTGCGATTTTCTGATCTTGGCGTTTTTGTCATCGCGATAGATGGCTTCCATGCGTTTGGCAAGGATTTCGTCACAGCGACCGCCGGTGTAGGGCTGACCGCCACCATTGAGGCATCCGCCCGGGCAGGCCATGATCTCGATGATGTGATACTGAGCTTCACCTTTTCTGATCTTTTCGAGCAGTTTGCGGGCATTGCCCAGACCTGAAGAGATTGCAGCTTTGACTTCGAGGTCGCCGACCTTAACGGTGGCTTCTTTGATGCCTTCAAGACCGCGAACGGCGGTAAAGTCGATTTCCTTAAGGTCTTTGCCGGTTACCCAGTCGGCGGCAGTGCGCAGAGCTGCTTCAAGAACGCCGCCGGTGGCGCCGAAGATGACGCCGGCGCCGGTTGATTCGCCGAGCGGATCGTCATATTCAGATTCTTCAAGGTGATCGAATGCGATACCGGCTTCTTTGATCATTGAAGCAAGTTCGCGGGTCGAGATAACGATATCGACGTCGCGGGTGCCACTGGCGTTGAATTCTTCGCGGGCAGATTCATATTTCTTGGCCAGACAGGGCATTACCGAGACAACGATCATATCTTCGGGTTTGACACCGATCTTTTTGGCGTAATAGGTCTTGGCGATGGCACCGAACATCTGCTGCGGTGATTTGCAGGTCGACGGAATGTGCATCAGATCCTGGAACTGGTGTTCGAAGAATTTGACCCAGCCCGGGCAGCAGGAAGTGAGAATCGGCAGATTTTTGCCGCTTTTCAGGCGTTCGATGAATTCGGTGGTTTCTTCCATGATGGTCAGGTCGGCTGAGAAGTCGGTATCGAATACCTTCGAAAAGCCCATCATGCGCAGGGCGGTAACCATCTTGCCCGTGGTGACCGAGCCTGGTTCCATGCCGAAAGCTTCGCCGAGGGCGACGCGCACTGCCGGAGCGGTCTGAACGACAACGGTTTTGCCGCTGTTGATAGCGTTCCAGCATTTGTAGGTGTGGTCGACTTCGGTAAGAGCACCGGTCGGGCAGGCTGCCACGCACTGACCGCAGAAAGTGCACTTGGTTTCTGAGAGCGGGCGCAGGTCGGCCGGGCCGACTACGGCATCAAAACCGCGGCCG
>DAOQWI010000090.1:0-13342 GCA_035342015.1 Candidatus Ozemibacteraceae bacterium
GCTGACGATTCAGCCTGACAGCTAATTGGGGGGAAACATGAAACTGCGGTTTGCGCTGCTTTCTATTTGTCTTGCGTTCTTTTTGTCTCTGCCGGCCTTCTCGCAAAGCCGGATCCAGGTTCAGGAAATCCAGCAGCAGAACAATATTTCCAATATTGGCACTGTAATCAATCAGCAGGCGAATCAGACGCCAGAAACCCTGCAGATAATAAACTCTTCTGCAAACCCTGAATTCAACAAAGCAAGATCAACAGGGCAGCCGGTTGTTATCAATACCATTAAATCGCTGGTTCCATACGAAGATCTTTACAAAGTTCTGCAGAAAGAGGTTGGCAAGTATTTCATTCTGCCAATCGAAGAATTCGAAAGCCTGAAAAAGGCCAAAGAAGCCTGGCTTGCTTCAGAATCCACGCCGGTAGCCGACCCGCCGCCGCTGCTCTATCAGGTTAACTCTGTCCATCTTTCGGGGCGAATCGAAGAAAACTTCGCCTTCATCGACGCCAGTTTTAAAATCGAAACATATACCGAAGGCTGGCATGAAATTCCGCTGATCTGGGGCAGTCTCGCGGTTGAATCGGTCACCCTCAATGACCGCCCGACCACCCTGAAGACCAGCTGGTTCGCCGGCAATGCCCGTCAGGTTCAGTTCGGCAAGATGAGCAAACAGAATATTCTGCAGAACGTCTATCAGTCATTTGGCGCAACCAACGACACCCTCAGTCAGAACAACTGGAAAGACACGATGTTTTCGCTGCCGGTATCCGGTAAAGGGCTTCACGAATCCCGCATTTCTTTTGTCGTGCCAGTACAGAACATAGATGATCTCTTCAATCTGCAGTTCAACATAACCAGAATACCGCTTGCATTCATGACCCTCAAATCGGAACGTGACGTTCTTTCAATTGACACAACCAGCTTCAAAGATTTCAACGTCAGCGAAGACAATGCCACCGGCGGCTGTGAATTTATCGGCTGGCTTGGTGCCAACAGCGATGTCAGTATCAAGTGGCGACGCAAATTTTCAAAACAGCCGATGGTAAAAGACGAGCCCAAACCTGTAACCGATGAGACACAGCTACAGACCGCAACTCAGACCCCTGAAATAGCGCCGGACCAGGAGACTGAGCAGGTAAAACCAGTTATAAAGCCGCTGGTCTATGCCAGATCTCACACCCTCGCCAGTCTTGGCGAAACTTCGATTTTTGTTCAGAAAACCTTCAATTACACGATCAGTAAGGCCCCAGTCGACACCTTTACCTTCAACCTGCCAGATGATGTCGAAATTGTTGCAGTTAACGCCGACCGCCCGCAAACGCAGAAAATGACGCGCGAGGGCGGCCAGAAAAAATTGCGCATCGAATTTCAGCCTGGTCGCGAAGACGTCTGCCAGATCGAAATCGCCTATGAGGCCCCTGTAGACCTTAACCTGCCGGTTATCAGCCTGCCGGAAATCACTCCCGTCGGCGTCGAAAGAGAGCTTGGCGCCATTGCCGTCGAAGCCCTGTCATCTGTCGAAGTGCAGCCCGGCAACAGCGAAAAAGAACCACTGAATAAAGGCGTCTACCCTCTGGATCCGTTAGAAATTCCGCAACCGCTTAAAGACAAAGCCACCCGCCCGCTTCTTCTCGCCTGGCGACAGAATATCAGCCCTGCCGGCATCAGGCTCCGCATCAAGCGTTATCTCGATGTTCCGCAGCAAACCGTTGTTGCCGACAGCATGGATGTGAAAACCACTTTCACGACCAATCGCTCCAGCAGCACTCTGGTCACCATGAACATCCGCAACAATAACAAACAGTATCTGCAGCTGCAGCTGGCATCAGGCTCAGAAGTCGTATCGACATTCCGCGGCGGTGTTCCGGTCAAACCGGTTAACAGCAAGGTCCCCGGCGTAGTCCAGATACCTCTTGAAATGAGTCAGATCGTCGGCGAACCGGTCGATATGAACCTGCAGATCACCATCAAGGAACCGGTTGGAGAAGTAAAATGGCGCGGCAGCCTTGCCTTTACGCCACCCCTGGTCGACATTCCTGTTTCGCGCTTTTCATGGTATCTCTACGCCCCCGAAGATTATCACCTTTACGATTTTTCGGGCACGGTCAAAGACCCGCAGACCCGCAAAGATCCATATTTCTTCAGAGGCTTCATGCACATGCTGCGGGCAGCCTGGCTGCTGGTAAGAAACCCTGATGCCATCGTTTTTCTAATCTTTGTTGCGGCCATCATCCTGGCAATCGTTTCCCGTAAGCTGCTCGTGGCGATACTTACCTGGATCTGGAATTTTATCTGCACCGTATTCGGCTTTATCTTCGGCGGCAAAGGCTTCAGACTTGTCGAACTGATGATTGTCGTCCTCATTCTGGGAGTTCTGGCCGCACTGGCGGTTCCAAACTTCAGAAAGGCCAGAGAACAGGCAAGAGACAAAGCCTGTTATGCCAATCAGCGAGTTCTGCTCGGTGCGGTTGAAATGTATAACATGGATACCCAGCCTGACAGCATGATGACCTCGCTCGACATCGACCGGCTGGTAAACGGAAAGTATCTCAAGAACCGACCATACCCACCAGAGGCTGGCTGTCGTTATTTTTCGCAGGGTAATCTTGCAGAAACCGGCAATATTTACTGCCAGCTGCACGGACCGATAGAAGACGTCGCCCAGCAGATGGCCGCCGCGCCTTCATATCCGAGAAGCGATATGGCTGCCAATGAGATGGAACCCAGGCGCGAATCGAAATCTGCCATTTTTGAAAAATCAAAGGCAAAAGCTTTTGAGGGCAAAGATGTTCAGGAAGACACAGCCGCCCTCGGGGTTTCTCAGTCAGGATTCGGCAATGCCAGAGTTCGCGGCATGCAGCCAATCAAGAGCAAATTTATCATGACCAAAAACTTCTATACTCTCGAACGCGATCTGGTAATGGCTGAAGTTGCATCAGACGGAGCTCTGGTTGCCAACTCGACCTGCCCCAGCGTCAGAGTCAGTTACGTCTGGAACTCGGTATTGAATTCGGCCGAGGTTGTTGCGTTCATTATCGCAGTATTCAGCGCCCTCTACTTCGTTGCCGGCTCATTTCTGCGCATGCCCGAAAAAATTACCTTCGCCGCAATCATCGTAATTCTGATTTCGCTGATCGACCTTAAGCTTAAAACCATCGGCGATGCGGCAAATGCAGGCTTCTGGCTGGCAATTTTCGGTGCGGTAATCTGGAAATCTGTCTGGCTGCTGCGCTTCGTCAAACTGCCAGAAACCGATGATTCTTCCACGCCTCCGACAATCAATCTGAACGCCGAAAATCCCCCCGATGCCGGCAAGGCAAATACTGGCATACTGCTGATACTGGTTCTCGTGATGCTGGCAGTTGCTTCTGCTCCTGCAATTTCAGCAGATTTTCGTGAAATCAGGGTTATGGCCCCGTTTCAGGATCTGTCAAAAGTATTGCCTTCGGGCGATCGGGTCGTAATCATACCAGAAGAAGACTACAACTATCTCAAAGATATTACCCCTAAACCTGTTCCCGAAATCATCGCCCCGAGCGAATACCGCTTCGAAGCAGTCAAATACCATGGTACTGTTGAAGAGCAGGGCGTCAGATTCAAGGCTGAGTTCAAACTCAACCTCTTTAACAGCAGCTGGAAAAAGATCGGCCTGCTGTCTACTGAAGCTGTTCCATCTTCTGCATCCCTGAACGATAACCCGCTTGCCATGACCCTGATCGAAGACCGTGGCGAAACTGCCTATGGTTTCATGACTAATGCCTCAGGACCAGCAATGGTAACTGTCGAATTCTTCATTCCGATTTCGTCGAGCGAGTATCGCCACCTGAGAAGATTCGATCTCAAAATGATCCCGGTCTGTATATCGACTCTACAGCTCACCATCAACGAAAAAGACTGCGAAGCCTGGATCGACCCGGGAGTTCTGCGCAACAGCGAACGCACGCCTGACAAAACGGTTTTTCGCGCCATTCTTCCACCTACTCAGGTGGTTAATGTCGAGCTTTACCGCAATGTCAGCATGGCAAAACCGGCAGAAGTAAAACCAGAACCGACTGCCGACGAACCCCAGGAAGAACCAGTGGTCATAGAAGAAAAAACCCGCATCACGGTTCGTCAGCAGAACCTTCTGCACTTTAAAGAGGGGTTCGTAACCGGAACCAGCATCTTTGAGCTGAAAATCATGGGCGGCGCAGGCATCGCCACCGCCAGTTTTCAGTTACCTGAACGCATCAGGGTTCTCAAGGTCGAAAACAAGCTGATTGAAGACTGGAAAATAGTCGAAGAAAAGGGCCGCCGCCTCGACATCGTCTTTAAATCAAAAATTCGTGGCAGCACCGAGGTTGCCGTCGAATTCGAAGAAGACATTCAGAATCTCAAAGACGGTGCCTACACTGTTCCAGAGATTATTCCTCTCGATGTTGAACAGTCATGGGGTCTGCTTGGCATTGGTTGCATGGCAGCTCTCGAAGTTTCTGTGAGTGGCGCACCACAGGGTTATTCACCCGTGGTAGCTGCCGAGTTTCTCAAAGACTGGTCACGCGAACGGCCCGAAAAAACTCCTTATGCATTCAAATTTCTCAGACACCCGAACAGCATGTCGCTTTCTATTGCAAGGCCAGAAGACATCGAACAACAGACTGCCGTTATCGACCGGGCCGAAGCCATGACCCTGCTGAACGAAGATGGCTACCTGCTGACCCGCGTCGTTTATGAAGTCATCAACAATTCAGAACAGTTTCTTAAAGTTAAGCTGCCAGTCATAGGCACTGCAAAAACAGAACTCTGGAGCACCCAGGTAGCCGGGCTGTCGGTAAGATCTGGCTTTGACCCTGATTTTGGCGCCTACAATCTGCCAATCGTAAGATCGGCGGTTGAAAGAGGCGAATCCAAATCCTTTCCGGTAGAAATTGTTTATGCCATCAAGCTTGGCACCCAGCTTTCGGCCTTCAATCACACCTATATGGAGCTTCCGACCGCTCACCTGCCGATCAGCGAACTGAGCTGGATCGTCTATCTGCCAGAAGGTTATGAGCTTATGCGTGAAACGGGCAATGTCGACCGTCTGATGAAGACAGCAGAAACAAGATTTCTCGACAACAGCTCGTATTTTTCATCAATGAGTTCTTACACTTCGATGCAGAAACGTCAGAAGGGTTCTTCGCAGATTCAGATGCAGTCACGCCAGAGTGAAAAGGTTTTTGGCCAGAGCGGCCTGCTGCCGGTTAAATTTAAGATTCCGACAACCAGCTGGCCGATATCTTTTTCGATGCTGCAGATTGACCCCAGCGGCAAGGCCCCACACATTGAAGGCATGCTGGTCAATCCGAGAAAAGGGCGCGGCTTCCTTTTCCAGTTCATCATGATACTGGTCGGTATAATTATGGCAGTTGGCCTGATCAAGATGTTCACTTCAGAGAATCGCTACACCTGGTTCCTTGTTACTGCCGTGCAGGGTATTATTCTCGCAATCGCTGTCTATCTCAAACTTTACCAGGCTGACCACTTTGTGCAGCTTGGGTTCTCGGCAACCCTGTCGCTTTATCTGCTGAACCGTTTCTTTTCTTTCAAGCCACAGGCAGCTGAATGACAAACATGGAAGAATTCGCACCGCTTAACGAAAAACCAACCGGCAATGCCGCAGGCATGGTATTGCCGCTGGTTCTTTTTCTCGTCGCCGTCTACTTCTGGGATTCAGCAATCGTTCTGCCAATCAAATATCTGACGGTATTCTTTCACGAACTGTCTCACGGGCTGGCAGCTGTTTTTACAGGTGGCAGCATTGTGAGAATCGAACTAAATGCTAATCAGGGCGGCGTTTGCTGGACAACCGGCGGCATCAGGTTCATCGTTATCAGTGCGGGCTACCTTGGCAGCCTGCTATGGGGTTGTCTGATTCTTCTGGGTGCTGTAAAAACCAGATTTGATCAGCAGATAACTGCCGGCCTTGGCGTGCTGCTCCTCGGGGTAACCCTGATCTGGGTTCGCAATCTTGAGGGCATAATTATCTGTGTTCTGACCGGTTTTGGTCTATTGGCTCTGGCAGCCTATTCGAATGAAAAAATCTGTGACCAGTTTCTCAAATTTCTCGGTCTGACGTCATGCTTCTATGTTCTGATCGATATAAAAGAAGACCTTATTGACCGCTCGGTGAGGGGTTCAGATGCCTATAAAATAGGCGAGATGCTGTTCATGCCCGACTGGCTGGTTGGTATCGTCTGGCTTCTCATAGCCGGGTTTGTCACCTGGAAAGTGCTTGCTTACAGTCTTAAAGAGTAAAAATTATGATCAAGAGGTGCCGTTATGAGTTTTAATCTGCAGGAACTTCAGCTGCTGCGTGATCTTCAGCTCGAACTCGATGGTGTTATCGAAAAATTACAGACCGCTCATCACGATCTCGAAACCTCGCTCGGAAAAGTCTTTCTTTTTCTGGCTGGCAAATTAAACGTGGTTTCGCTTTTCGTTGAAACTCAGGATGAAAACCTGAATCACCGGGTTTTCTGCTTTGGTGCCTGCGACGATAATATCAAAAGACAGGTACCACAGTTACACCAGATCAGCAGGGCAATAAACTTCAATTTTAACGGCATACTCTGGTATGCTCAGCCAATCGAGATGGCTGGCAAAACCACCGGATCGATAGCTCTTGCATTTGCGCAGGACAAAGCCCCCGAAAAGAATCTTGGCAGTGCAATGCTCGATTGCATCAGTGAGCTGCTTGACGGTTTCTTCTTCGGCATTCATTCGAGCAGCCTCAAACACAGTCTGATCATGGGCGTACAGTCAGCGCTGAAAAACCACTCGATCGTAGATTCTATCGATGGCGCCGTTTATGTTCTGAAAAAGGAAGTTCCGTTCAGAAAGCTTATAATTCTTTATTCAGACCATGAGCTGACCGGTGTCGAAAACATCAACTATCTGGTCTACGAAGGTGACCAGAGAATTCACGACTCGGTAGAAATGAAGCACGCCGGCCTCGACGCCTTTATCAAAGACCATGGAAACTGCCTCTCGGCAAATACTGAAGCCTTAAAAAAAGTGGTCGGCGAAGAAAATCTGACGATAACCTACCTGCTTGACGGCCTGATAGAAGAGAATCTTATCGGAAAAGTGATTTTCGTACCCGAACAAGGCAACAACTTTTCGATTTTCTCACGTGAGATCGTGCAGGTATTCGCAGAAACTCTCAGACAGCGCCTCGTCGACTTCAACCGCGAGCGCAACGCACTGCGCAAATTTTTTCCGGATACGGTTATCAGCAGGCTTATCTCTGAGCCAGGCTACGAAAAGATTTATCTCACCCCGCGAGAAGAACAGATCGGTATCATTTTTGCCGATATTTCAGGCTTTACCAAGATGAGCGAGCAGATTCTCAAGACCCCTGAGCGCATTACCAATCTTGTAGACAAGTGGTCGAACGGCATCATTCATCGTGTTTTCCCGCTTGGTGCCTGCCTCGACAAGGTGGTTGGCGACTGTCTGATTCTGCTGTTCGGCCCACCATTCTACGAAGCTGATGCGGCAGCCATAGTCGACAAGGTGCTCGAATCCGCCAGGATTATCGTTGACTACACCACCGATTTTCTGCGTCTGCCCGAAAACATCGACATTCAGAAACATCCTGACTTCGAAAAATTCGGGGTTGCGATCGGCACCAATTATTGCCCGGCCGTTGTCGGCCTGATCGGGCCAAACGATGATCTCACCGCCTTCAGTTCAGGCATGAACATTACCGCCCGCCTGCAGGGCCTCGCCAAAGCCAACCAGATTCTTGCGACCGAAAAGGTCAGAGAACTGGCAATGGCCAGCGGCAAATGGTTATTTGCCGGCCCCGAATCGGCACCGGTAAAGAATGTAGAAAAGCCGCTGGTTTACTACCATGTTAAAAAGTCAGAAAAATGACAAAATCTGAAGCAGACGGTCACTGGACCGTCTACATACTCGAATGTCGTGATGGCAGCCTTTATACGGGCATAACCAACGACATCGAGAAGCGACTGCAGGCTCACAACGACGGTACCGCCGCCCGATTTACCCGCGGGCGCGGACCGGTCAGCCTGAGGTATACCGAACCGCACCCCGACCGCTCGGCCGCTTCAAAACGCGAAATCGCAATAAAAAAACTGAGCCGCACCGAAAAACTGCTGCTGATAAGACATTTCGCCGAAAGCCATAAAAAAGCGGTCCCAAAGCGCAGACAAAACAAAGCACCGGCAACAAAAAATGCCGCCCCGGAAACTTGAGGCAACACCCGTTGTTTTGTCCTCTGTCACATTTGAATCCAAGAAACGTCAGTTTGTGCGTCATCCCTGCGCTTGCCCCCGGATAAGGGGGGAAGCAGGGATCTAAGCTGTTGTTAATCAGATTCCCGACTGTACCCTCTGGGGCATAAACGCGGGAATGACGAATTTTTGCCATGCCTCTGGTCAGGCTTTGAATCTTTCATCGACCACCGGTTTGAGCTTGCCGGTTCTCGGGTTGCGCTTGATTTCACCCGGTTTGAACCACTCGATTACAATGTTCATCCAGTTATCGGTAAGCGATTCGGCAATCTTGTATGAGCCCTTCTTGAGAGCTTCGATTACCTGCCGATCGGGCAGTTTCTTTTCGGCTTCGAGACGCAGACAGAGCTGATCGCGACCATTTGCGGTCTGGGCGGCAATCTGAAAAGACTGGCTGACGGGCAGCCCGGTGAGACCGGCTGCCACATCGACCGGCATCAGGTTGATGCCGCCGATCACCAGCAGATCATCACAGCGACCAAGCAGTTCGAACGAACGACCGCTGAAGCCGCACGGACATTTGCCGGTTTCAACCCAGCGACCGAGATCGCCGGTGCGATAGCGCACTACCGGCATCAGAACGCGGTTGAGATTAGTCGCAATTATTTCGCCGGCAGCATTGCCGATTACCGGTTTGTGATCGAGCGGGTCAAGAATCTCGGCATGGCAGTATTCTTCGAGAACGTGATGCACTGAACCTTCGAGATGCATGCACTGCCAGCCGACCGGCCCCGTATCGACACAGGCATACCCCGCCGATCTGATCGACACAGCCCCGATGGCCTCGCGCAGAAAATCGCAGGTCTGCGGCCGCAGATGCTCGCCGCCGTAGAGAATTTTTTCGATTCTGATGTTGAGCCCGCGTTTTTTAATTTCTTCGGCAAGGTTGATGATGATCGACGGCAGCCCCACCACCGCGTTAACCTTGAATATCTGCAGATATTTAAGAATGTTTTCGAGATCAGAAGCACCGCCGACCGGCAGATTCAGACAGCCAAGGTTTTCAAGTGCCCGGCCGGCAACATTGAAGCTGGTCCAGAGATTGCCGGCGATAAACAGGTTTGCGACCCGATCACCGGCTTCAAGCCCGGCATTGCGGTAAATATCGGTCAGAATGTCTGTGACATAGCGGTATTCTTCGTTTGAATAAAAGGTAAACTTCGGGCTGCCGGTCGTGCCGCCCGAAGCATACACATAAGCGTCGGTCATCGGCCCGGTAAGAATGTCTTCTGATTCAGGCGGCGAATTGCGGTAAAAGGTTTCGCGGTCGAGAAGCGGCAGCTTGTGAAAATTTTCAAAGCCGCAACCACCGGCCTTGTCGATAACTCTACGATAGTAAGGCGAAGCGGTGATCTGACGCAACAGCCATTCGACACGGCTTTCAGGGTTTTCACGATATTCGACGTCAACCCATTCAACCAGCTGGCGCAGCAGAAAACTGCCCTCGTGCGGCGCGCCATCGTGCCCCTCGCTCATGCCACCGACTTCGGTGATGCGCTTAACACCGATGTTGAACAGTTCGCTCTCAAGCCTTGCAGTCATTTCGGCGCTGCAATGAACGCCGGCGGTCTGCAGATAGGCAGACAAAGGCCTTACCTGCTCGATCAGCGTCTCGACATCGGGCACAAATTTAAAGAACAGAGTGCGGTTCAGGCACGAAACCTTGAAAGCCGAATCGTATTCGAGCACGAGTGTGAAACTGAAATCTTCGGGGCAGACCAGTCGGCCCTCACCCTTTGCCTGGGCCATTCGCGCCAGTTCACGCACTTTGCGGATCTCGACCTTTTCGTCAAAGCTGAGGTTGCCGAGTGGTAGTTCGTCGCGCAGCTGCACCAGCTCATCAAACATGGCCTCAATCAGCAGATGCACTGTTTTAACGTCGCGGTCGATGACATAAACCACGTGCGGCGAAGAACAGGCCTGCTGGTCCCAGCGGCAGAGGTCGAGAGCCAGACCGCGCACCATTGCCGGCGATGGCCCTTTTCTGATGCGATTGCCTTCTACCACAGCAAACGAATAGCGCGGGCCGTTCTCGATCAGCGAAGTTGCCGGCCCGAGCCTTGATTTAAGTGATTGCAGAGCTTCATGCCCGCCCCAGAAAACTATGGTCAGCGGCGCCTGAAAAAGGGTGCTCTCGATTGCGGCATCGCCACCTTTCCAGAGCAGTGCCGCCTGGTTCGGCCAGATTATGCCTGCCGGGTCATGCTCTTTGATGCTCTCGATAAACAGCAGCGGAAAAACCGGGTCGACCCGCGACATCTTCAAAATATTCGCATTCTTCGTGATTATACCCGAAACAAGGCTGTCGACCGCACCAACAAAGACGTTGCCGGCGGTCAGATGCAGCAGCACCCCACGCGGGCGGGCGCACAGGCGGTAGCTGTGGTGCGGCCGCTCACTGCCGCTGTCGAGCACTTTCAGATCGCCAAATTCACCTCTGAGACGCTTTTCAACGTTGCTGCGGCGGCATATGGCACTGATTACGCCAAAGCCCTCTTCAATCATTGCCGGGCTGAACAACGTCAGCTCAGGTAGAAGTTTTGCCACTTTTTTGCGCAGATGATAGGCTGGATCAGCCCATGCATCGGCAACCCGGTCAAGAATATCGACAACACAGGCAATATCAGGTTCATTCGCCAGAACTGCGCGCTCTGCCGCAGATACAAGCACTTCGCTGACCGTATCTGAGCTCAGCCAGCCAGCATCGACCTCCTGCCCGAAAACCAGACATTTTTGCTTTTTCATGGTGATTACCCGTTATTTGAGCAGGTCGAGCGCAGTAATGGCACAGCCTTTGTGCTTTGCCAGACCAGCCCGGCCGGTAATTCTAAAAGTTTTTCCTGAACGGCCGCAGGGGCAGTTCCCTTCGATGATCGCTTTGTCTGTGGTAAGCAGCGCAATCGAAGGGTAACTCGAAAGATACGGCGTCATCAGGTAAAGCAGGCCCTCTTCGCCATCTTTGACCGGCTGCAGCGTTTCGGGGTCAACTGCCAGAGCCCTGGCAAAAACTGGAACATGGAGTCGGCCCGCTTCGCAATCGACATACGGAATTCCGTGTTCGACCATGCCGAACAGGTCGCGCAGGTTTTCGCGTGGCATACCCAAAACTCTCTCGATACGGTCTTTAAAGAAATCTTTCGTGACCTCCTGGTCTTTGTGCATCTTCCAGCCGCCACCGGTAATGATATAGGAATCTTTGCCAAGATTAAGCTTCAGGCCCTTTTCTTCAAGGCGGTTGCAGACCTGCCAGAGATAGGCCGGAAACCCGAGAATACGCACCGGTTCTGGCCTTCTGCTGAACTCTATCAGCTTTTTTACCGTAGCATCGAGATCGAATTCAAAATCACCGGCAGCTTTGTTCCAGCGAATGGCGTAAAAAACCGAGCGGCGGCCGGTCAAACCCGTCAGCATCTTGTCTGAAAATGCTGTTCCGACGCTGCCGGCAACTTTCGGGTCGTAGGTAAAACAGAGATAATTAACTCTGCGACCACGGTCAACCAGGCCAAGCGAGGCAAAAATACTGCCAACAATTTTCCAGATGCGGCGATACGAGCGGTTGTCGAGCACGATCGCACTTCTGCGCCCACCGGTACCTGAAGAGGTCAGCTCGATTTTTACCTGTTTTTCTGGTACTGAAATCAGTCTGAATTCTTTGAAAATAGTCACCAGCAGCGGCGGAATCTGTTCGGGCAGGTATTCTTTGCTGAGGTCGGCAACGCCGCAACCGGCAAGGAAGGCCTTGAATTCAGGGCAGCGGGCGGCGTGCCAGCGCAAAGCCTCATTCATGGCCGCGTTAAAAAGCTTTTCACTTGTGGGGTTGTGATCGAAAGCGTCGGGCAGATCAAAAAGCTGCCCGCAACTGACAAAGGGTTTTGCTTCAGCCAATTCTCCACTCCTCGTCGAAATCTGGCTGGCAGCGAACCAGCAGGTCATACCAGCACTTCATGAACGCATCGAGAAAACGGCGGTTGTTATCAACCAGATGCAGATCCATAAAATCAAGGCTTTCGAAGGACCGCGAAAAAACGAGAAAATCTTCGCGCAACCCCTCGTCATTCATTTTCATCGCAGGAAAATAGGCACAGGGCAGAAATCTGGCATCGAGTGCCATACGCTGTTTTTGCGGCAGATAAGCACTCACCAGCATTTCGATATAGCGCATGCCTGATTTCGAAGCCTCTTCACAGAACCACATCAGTGTTCGCCTGATATCGGTGCCAGAAAAGCGATAACCTACGATAACCCCGTTGCCATCGAGAGGGTTGAAGTTTACAAAAATATCGGCAGTGCCATCTTTAGCAGTAAAAAGCATGTTGGGGTCGGTAAATGGAAAGAAAACCCGCTTCATCAGGTCTTTATCCTGGTAGCGGTAGAATTTTTCACTGATTTCTTCGATATCGCTCTGCACATCAAAAGCGATAGCCTGCCCCATTTTGCGCGGGTCTTCCTCGTCGATGATAACCGTCTCAGCTTCTTCGAGATTGAGTTCACCTCTGACGATATTATAGAAATCAAGCATTTCCGGAATCAGCTGCGGAACCTTACGTCTGTATTCAAGACATTTTGGGCCAAGATAAACTTCGAGACCATGCGTTTCAAAAGACTCGACCTTGCGTACGTTAGGGAAAATACCGGTCGACAGAAAGCCAAGATGTTCAAGAACCACCTGAGGCGCAAAGCTCACTGTGCGGGTTGTGGCATAAATGATGTCGCAGACACGTGTTTTTTCAGTGAGCAGCCGCAGACCATGCCTGACCATCGTGCGCATGACATCCTGACCACGGAATTCATTGAGAACCGCAGCCGCATACGACTTGCCAATTTTATTCACCGGGTCGATCGCGAAAATAACTGAACCAATCAAACGATTTTCGATTTTGGCGACTGTCCAGAAATAGGCCGAGTCTTCGACTTTCTTGGCGATGATTGCCCTGTCGGCGACATCAGGCAGGGTATATTTACCCTTATAAACCTTGATATAAAGGTCGATAATCGCGTCGATATCTTCTCTTGAAGCAGGCTGAAATACGACTACACGTTTATCGTGCAGAACGAGCTGCATTCAGAAT
>DAOQWI010000091.1:0-13263 GCA_035342015.1 Candidatus Ozemibacteraceae bacterium
TCCGTCGATGACGCCATACTTTATGTATATCGGCATGGGCGCCGCCGCAATTCTGTTCCTGATTGCCCGGGTCGGTGCTGACTGGGCGATTAAAACCCAGTATGCCATTATGGCGGTGCTTTTCGGTTCGATTTTTATCTATCTCGCTGGTGCCGCCGGCAATTTCAGCTGGCAGCAGTTCAATCTCAACTGGGGCCCGGTCCCTGGTGCCAGTGGCACTACCGGCTTCTGGTATCTGTTTGCTATTTATTTTCCGAGTGTTACCGGGTTCATTGCCGGCATAAACATGTCTGGCGATCTCGAAAAACCCGGCGAAAGCATGACGGTTGGAACGCTTTATGCCCTTCTGGTTGCGACAACGGTCTATTTTCTGCAGATCATCTTTTATGGCGGTGGTTTTGGTCGTGAAACACTCATAAACGAACCATTCAACGTCATGGTCGACAATGCACTGTTTGGCGCCGGTTTCATGGTTGTGGCAGGTGTTTATGCCGCAACCCTTTCGAGTGCCCTGGGGCGTTTCGTTGGCGCGCCCCGTGTGCTTCAGGCAATTGCCCGCGATGAGATTGTACCGCTTCTGCGGCCATTCGCCAAAGGCTACGGCCCATCTGATGAACCGCGCCTGGGGCTTTATTTTTGTGCCGCGGCCACGTTTACCCTTCTCTGGATGGGCGGCGACGGCTCTGGTGGCATATTTCTCAACTCGATTGCCGCGATCATGGGTATGTTTTTTCTTTTCACTTTCGGATTGCTTAATCTGGCGGCATTTATCGAGTCATACTCGGCTAATCCCTCTTTCAGACCCCGGTTTCGCTATTTTCACTGGTCGATGTCGCTGGTTGGAGTGATCGGCAGCTTCGGTTCAGCATTGCTTGTCGATTATAAGGCCGCATTGATCGCTTTTGCGGTTGTGCTTCTGCTGCTGTGGTATCTGCGGCGGCGCGACATGGCAATTTCGTTTGGCGATGCCCGGCGTGGTTACCTTTACAGCCGGATACAGAAGAATCTCTTTCTGCTCAAGAATCTGCCTGACGACGCCAGAAACTGGCGTCCCTCGATTCTGGCGCTCAGTGGTAACCCGGGTTCCCGCGAGACCATGGTTTCTTATTCTGTCTGGCTTAACGCCGGGCGTGGCCTGGTCGTTCTCACAAACATAATTTTCGGCGATCTCAGGGAAATGGCGATCGAGCGCTCGGCAGCCGAGATCAGACTCGATGCTTTTCTCAAAGAAAAGAACATTCAGGCGCTGGCTCAGGTGGTTGTGGCCGATGAGATTCTTTCCGGCGTGCGCATGATTCTGCGAGGTTCGGCCTATGGGCCGCTGCGCCCGAACATTTTCGTCTGTGGCTGGAAGGGAAACGACCAGAAGCAGGAGAATTATGTCGAGTTTCTGCGCGAGGCGACCTTTCTTAATGTGAGCCAGATTCTGGTCTGTGATCGTGGTTTGCCTGACCCTGACAGGCGCAAACGCGTCGATGTCTGGTGGCGTGGTCACAAAAATGGGCCATTGATGGTGCTGATGGCGCACCTGCTCGTTCATAACTGGGAATGGTCAGGTTCCAGGATTGTATTGAAGCGTGCGGTCAGCAATAAATCTCTTCTGGCCGCCGCAAAAGCTGAGCTTGACCAACTGTTGCATGTAGCCAGGGTTAATGCCGAAGTCGAAGTCGTCGTTGCCGAAAACAGTTTTGCCGAAACGCTGCAGCTGAATTCTCTCGATGCCGACTGTGTTTTTCTCGGTTTTGAGCTGCCTGAACGCGGTGAAGAGGGGCAGTGGCTGCAGAATTTTGACCGCATGCTGGTAAGAATGCCGACGACACTGCTGGTGCACTCAGCCGACGGCAAAGACTATCTCAGCTACTGAGTCGGCTAAAAACCCAGCCAGCCGATGATGTGCCCCACCAGTGAAATTGCTCCGGTGCCGATAATCAGTATCCAGAGCGGCAGACGGTAATGAAAGCCGTCGACCAGCATTTCTGTGGTTTTGTCGTCTTCGCCGTCTTCTTCATAATCAGCGATCAGCCCTGACCACTTCTTGATTCCGTAAAAGAAGAAGCCGATCAGCAGAAGAAAAAGGCAGAAGTTGAGAATGACGATCCACATGCCCTGATTATAGACCCGATAAGGTTTTAATTACAACCGCCTTAACTGGCGGTGGTCAGGCGAATCAGCTCAGAAATGGTGATAAATCGGTAGCCATGTGCCTTGAAGACCTTTATGAGAGCTGGCAGCATCTGCGCGGCACCCGGGTGAATATCGTGAAAAAGCACGATGCTGCCTGGCCCGATCGATTTCATGACGCGGTAAGTGATCATGTCGGGGTTCTTGTTCTGCCAGTCGCGACTGTCTGAATCCCACATGACTTCGTGCCAGCCCTGCCCGTGCAGCAGACCTTTAACTTTTGAACTGGTAGCCCCGAATGGCGGCCTGACCAGATTGCAGTTTCGGCCGGTAATGCCGGCGATTACCTCATTGGTGCGCCGCAGACTGCTCAGCCCTTCAGAGGCTGAATTTTTCGCAAGATTAAGGTGGTTCCAGGTATGATTGCCGATGTCGTGCCCCTCGGCCGCCATTCTGGTCAGAATGTCGGGATAGGTTTCGGCCCGGCTGCCAACTACGAAAAAGGTGGCTTTTGCGCCTTCCTGCCGTAAAATATCAAGTATTTCGCGGGTATATGTCTGATGTGGGCCGTCATCAAAGGTCAAAGCGATATAGCGGTCGCGCGGCTCGGCTTTGAATGAAGCGATTATCTCTGAGCAGGCTGCTGAAGTGAGTGGCGTAAAAGGCCGGCTGATATTCGTACGGGTTGGCCGGCCAGGCACCGTTGGCGAAGGCGAGCTGACATAAGCTTCTTCGCGGCTGTCATCAATTCCGGCTTCGTTGCGGCCATTCGGGTAGAGCGGGTAAAAATCGATGTTGCCGGTTTCGACCGGCGGCTTGTAGCTGCCAAGACTCAATGGTCGACCAACCCGCTCAGTAGTCGGCATCTGAACGTGGTAACCCAGTTCGGCAAGTTGACTGATCGCTGGCTGAAAGCCTGGATTGCCCGCCAGGCATGTTTTAAAGCACGCGGCTGCGGCGGCCGGGTTCCCTTCTTCTTTTTCGAGAAGGCCCAGATTGTAGCTTATCCAGAAGGAGGCCGAAAAGTTCAGACCGGTTTTGAACACCAGGCGGGCTTCTTCGCGGAGCCCCTTCTGTTTCAGGGCTGAACCAAGGTTGTTATACAGGTGAATGTAACGCGGGTCAACAGTAAGACCGTGCCGCCAGAGTCTGATTGCATCTTCAAGCTTGCCGGCGCGCGCATAGATTATGCCGATCGAGTTGATGGCTGCAACATCACGCGGATTTTCTCTGATGCGCCGTCGGAGAATTTCGAACTCCTTGAGCAGGTCAGGCGGGTTATACTGGTCAAAGCCTGCCTGACGCACTGGCGCAGAGTTCGCGGCCGAGCTGAGCGTCAGACACAGACATAGAAGAATAAAGAGAAGGCTGTGCTTGAATTTCATTCTTGACCTTATCGGCAGGCTGCCGTGATTTTTTTGCCATCAGGGCGACTTTTTTTGCCCGTGCCGGGTTTGAATTATCTGTTCGAAGCATTCCCATATCTGGTCCGCAAGGTTTTCAGGCGCTGGAAACGGGGGAAGCGGCAGCTGGTTTGTCGGATTGATACGGTTCAGAAGCCAGACCGCCAGTGCCCTGATGTCGCGCCGCTTGCCTTCCGGCTCATCGTAGATAACTCTGGTCAGTTCTCTGATCAGTTCCGGGCGTTCCGCCTCCTGAAACTGAAAGGTCAACGGCATTCCTGCCATAATAATGATGCGGCGGTGAATTGCTTCGTTCTTCAGGTCTTTTGCCCATCCCGAGAGTTCATTCAGGCGTTCGCCAATCTGCGCATCAGGTTCTCCGTCGCTTTCTGCAAAGGATCTGAAATAGACAGTGCTGGTTAGAATGCTTTCAAACAGCAGAGCAGTTGGCTGACCTATAAATACAGGTCTGAAGAAAAAATCAGAACCGGGGGTTCCGTCTGGATTTCGCCAGTTTTTGAGGACAGGCAGCATTTTTTTCAGATTTGCATGCAGGCCCGGGTTAAATTCTGCCAGAATGCTGATTATCGCTCCGGCGCACAATGTTGTCATTATCCTGCCATAGGCCGGTTGTTCAGGAAAAAAAAACGATCCGTCGGCATGCTGAAGCCCGGCCAGTTCGCTGCCGACTGTCTGCAGCATGTTCAGATCGAGATCATAGCCTCTTGCAGAAGCGGTTTTTACCGCCAGTGCCAGTGGCAGTGCCGTATGGCATGAGAAACAGCGGTTCTCTCTGTTGAACTGCATGGTTGCGTCAACCAGTTTTCTGATTCGGTTCTCAATCGCCCGCACCTCAGCCGGTACGGCTTTCAATTCGATGCTGTTATCGGTATTTTCCTGATGATGTTCGAACCCGGTGTTGCGGGTAACCAGCGGGGTAATGTAAAACGAAGAACTCGCGGCCAATCTGGGGCGAAAAACCATGAAGCCCTCGTCTGCTTTGGCCGACGCGATGAACTGGCTGTCTGAAGTTTCAATCAGAGCGGCCCGGCAGATTGTACCCTGACCCCAGAGTTCATCGCTGTGAGTTGGAAGAAGAATCTGGTCGAAAGCCAGCGGTTGTGTGAAATTAATCAGCAACCGGTTTTCGAGCCTGGTGACCCGATAGCTGAAATCGTAGTCGGCATTTGCCTGAAATGTCTGAAGCAGCAGTAATGCCAGAATCGCCAGAGCCGGCAGCAGTCTGAATCTGCCCGATACCGTTCTGTTGGCTTTAAATGCCGGCGACAGGTTTTTCATTCTTCTTTACGGATTCCGTATTTTTTCAGCTTGTAATGGAGGTTTTGCCTGGTGACTCCGAGAGTGGCTGCGGCTCTTGAATAATTCCAGCCGGCCGCTTCAAGGGCCTGCAAAATAAGGTTTTCTTCGATTTTTTCCATAGTCTGATCTAGTGGCAGGCCCTGTTCAAGATTCTGTGAACTGTTGTCGCGGTCGGAAGGCAGATTCAGATCGGCGGCAGACAACTGCCCTGAACGCTTCATGATTACTGCCCGTTCAATGCAGTTTTCCAGCTGCCTGACATTTCCGGGCCAGTCGTAGTCAATCAGTGCCTGCAGAAATGACTGGTCGAAGCCGGTGATGTTGCGTGAGTGTCGCATTGAATAAAGGTTGATAAAAAATTCAGCCAGCTCACGAATGTCTGAACGCCTGGCACGCAACGGCGGCAGTTCGATCTCGACGACGTTGATACGGTAAAGCAGGTCTTCTCTGAAATTTCCGCTTTGAACTTCCCGGCTGAGAATCTTGTTGGATGCTGAAATGATGCGCACATCAGCCTGCAACTGCTGGTTCGCCCCGACCGGTTTGAAGCTGCCATCCTGCAGAACCCTTAGCAGCTTGGCCTGATTCGATACCGGCAGGTCGCCGATTTCGTCAAGAAAAAGGGTGCCGCCTTCCGCTTCTTTGAAGAGCCCATGTTTGTCAGAATAGGCGTTGGTAAAGCTGCCTTTTTTATGGCCGAACATTTCACTTTCAAAAAGTTGTTCCGGAATAGTGCTGCAGTTAACGGCAACAAAAGGCTTGTCGCTGCGGGTGGAATGGGCATGAATGGCTCTGGCAACCATTTCTTTGCCGGTGCCGCTTTCGCCGCTGATGAGAACCGTACTGCTGGTGTCAGAAATATTGGCGATCAGCTTGTGAACCCGCTGCATTGCCTCAGAAGTGCCGATCAATCCACGGGCTGGCACTGAAGTTCTGGCTGCAGCAGCTCTGGTGCTGAGCGCCTGCTTGACCGCCTGTTTGAAATCAGCCAGTTCGAAAGGCTTGAGCAGATAGTCTCTGGCACCCAGTTTGATTGCCGTTACGGCGGTTTCGACAGACGAGTAGGCGGTCATGAGAATGCAGGGCAGCTCCGGTTTGATTTTTCTGACCCGGCCCAGCAGCTCAATGCCTGACATCCCATGCATGCGGATGTCTGAAATTACCAGATCGGCGTCATGTGAACAGATGTGATCATAGCCACGCTGTGGATCAGAGAAGTCAGCCACTTCACAGCCGTCAAGTTCAAGCGCCTTTTTAAGAGCCTGTAAAAGCTTCGGTTCATCATCGATCAGAACTATGTGACCCTTCATTGGTAATTACTCCTCTGTGTTTCTGTTGAATGTTTCTGCGACAGGAAGCTGAATACAGAATTCAGTTATGCCGGTTTCAAGTCTTTTCGCCTCGATTTTGCCATGATGCCCGTCGATGATGGCCTGGCAGATCACCAGGCCGAGACCGGTTCCCTGGGCTTTGGTTGTAAAAAGGGGTTCAAAAATATGCTCAGGCAGGCATTCAAAGCCGCGTCCGTGATCCTGAACCTTGATTTTTATGTGATCCTGAAGAATTTCGCTGGTGATGCGCATGATTTTCGGATTGATGTCATTCATGGCTTCAAGAGCATTGCGGGTAAGGTTGCTGAAAACCTGCTGCATCGCTTTGCTGTCGATCATCAGCTTCAGGCTTTCATCAAGAGGTTTCTCGACTGCCAGGGTCAGCTCTTTAAAAGCCGGCTCATTTTTCAAAAAATTCTCTACCTGCCCGATGAAGGCCCCGAGAGTGGTTGGACTCAGCTGTGGCTGGGTGCGGCCGGTATAAGTGCGCAGAGTGCTGATGATGTCGCGGCATCTTCGCACCTCTTCAATAATGGCATCGAAATCCTCAGGCGGAATACTTTTGCCGGCTGAAGCTGCTTCTTTCAGCATGCCTGCAGTCACCAGAATCGTGCCGAGGGGGTTGTTGATTTCGTGGGCGATGCCGGCAGAAAAGCGACCGAGAGCAGCCATCTTGTCTTTCTGCGCCAGTTCTTTCTGCACCTCAATCAGTCTGGATTGCGCCAGCGAGAGTTCGCGCACCATGCGATTAAAGCTCATTGCAACATTTTCGATTTCATTGCCGCTGTTCTGCATTGGTGGCTTGTTGAGGGGAATTTCGCGCCAGTGTCCTTCAGCAACCTGTTCCATACCGTGCTTGAGTGCGTTGAGTGGTGCGAAAAGCCTGACTCCGAGAAAGTAACCGAGAATCAGCAGCCCGATAACCTCTAAAACCGCAAGTCGCAGCATCAGCTGATCGACAAGATCGCGCGAAAGGGTTGCCCGCTGTGCCGGGTAGCCGGTCAAAAGCATGACGCCATTTTTTCCCTGAAAGACTCTGACCCGGTAGAGATCATCGCCGACCTGCAGTTGATGAGTAATGTTTTCACGGCTAAGGCTCAGCAACGAAATCTTTTCGGGGTTGAAACCTCGCACCATCAGGATTCCCTGCTGGTCAAAAATGCAGAAAAAGTCAGGCAGATTGGCGATCTGCCCCGGCGATCTTGCCAGAATCAGGCTGACTCCATCAGAAGCAAGGGGGATTTCGGCCGTCATGTAGCCCTTATACGAAAATGGGCCGGAGCTGGCAATTCTCACCGGCAGCCCCGGATTGCTGATCGGCTTTATGAAAGCTGCCTGTCCGAAAATCAAGGGCTGCCCGTCTTTAAAAACTTCGAGCCAGTCGGCTCCGAGTGCCGATTTTATTTTCTCTGCCAGCCGCTGCTGTACCGGCAACTGATTATCGAAAAACCTGCTGTCGGCAATGGCAGTTGCGGTTTCACCGGCAAGGCGGTCAAGGGTGGTTTGTCCGGCCGCGAGGCCGTTGATCAACTGCTGCCTGAGGTTTTCGAGTTTGCTGAGGTCTGAGACGTCGAGTGAGAAACCCAGACTCTGTGCCGCCCAGAAAGAGACGACCGAGACAACCACGATCGTCAGAAGGGCAAAACCCAAAGCTATTCTTAATCTGATCCCCATACTGTCAACATTTTACCCCAGACTGTCGCCCCTGTACAGGTTTTATTGTTAAATGCAAAAGGGCTGCTGACAGTTCCCTGAGTGATTTGCACCGGCTCAGGGCTTATCAGACAGCCCCCATGAAACCTGAACGGATCAGAACCTGGTCAATTTTGCAAAAGAATCGGCCTCCAGGCTGGCTCCGCCAACCAGCGCCCCATCTATGCCTTCCTGCTCCATATAAGTGCTGACGTTTTCAGGTTTAACCGAACCACCATAAAGAATGCGAACCTTCGCGGCAGTTTCACTGCCATAGCGGCTGTGAATGAATTCGCGAATCAGTGCGATCGCATCCTTTGCATCCTTGGTTGTGGCGTTCTTGCCGGTACCGATGGCCCATACCGGTTCATACGCAATGACAATACCGCGCAGGTGCTGTTCAGAAACCCCTTTGAGGTTCTTTTCGAGCTGATTGAGAATCACCTGGTCGGTAAGATTCTTTTCGCGCTCATCGAGCTTCTCACCGACGCAGAGAACCGGAATCAGACCTTTGGCAAAAGCCGCAAGAACTTTTTTGTTGATCAGTTCATCGCTTTCGCCAAAAACCCAGCGGCGCTCTGAATGGCCAAGAATGACGAATTCGCAGTTAAGATCTTTCAACATGGCCGGTGAAACTTCACCGGTGAAAGCGCCCTTTTCTTCGAAATACATGTTCTGGGCCCCGAGAAGCACCTGACTGCCTTCCCGACCCTGGTCAACCGCGTTGATCAGTGTGAATGGCGGGCAGACCAGCACGTCGACGTCTTTCAGATCGGCGATTTTCGGCAGCAGTTCGGCCATGAAAGCTTTTGCTTCCTGGGTGGTTTTGTGCATTTTCCAGTTGGCGGCGATAAGAGGTCTTCGGCTCATTTGGCGGCTCCATGTGTAAGATTGTTGATGTTGCGCGAGAAAATTTCGATACCTGGCAGGGTCTGCCCTTCAAGAAATTCGAGACAGGCGCCACCACCGGTGGAAACATGCGAAACCTTGTCTGCTGCTCCCATCTGCTCGACAGCTGCGACTGAGTCACCGCCACCGACAACCGTGGTGGCTTTCAAACCGGCAAGCAGTTCGGCAACCTTGCGGGTGCCGACGTCAAACGGTTTGGTTTCAAAGACGCCCATTGGGCCGTTCCAGAGAACGGTTTTTGCTTTTTTGAGCTCGGCGGCGAAAGCTTCGATGGTTTTCGGGCCGATATCGAGGCCGAGTTCGTTTTCAGGGATGTTTTTGATATCGACGGTTTTAGTGGGGGTGCCTTCCTTGATTTCGGAGGCAGTAACCACGTCAACCGGCAGCAGCAGCTTGCGGCCAGAGGCTTTGGCTTTTTCGATCAGTTTGAGAGCGAGGTCGAGCTTGTCGGCTTCACACAGTGATTTGCCAATGTTGTAACCCTGGGCCTTGAGGAAAGTGAAGGCCATGCCGCCGCCAATCAGCAGGGCATCGACCTTTTCGAGCAGATTTTCGATGACGAGAATCTTGTCGCTGACTTTGGCGCCGCCCATGACTGCGACGAGCGGGCGGTCAGGCGAAGTGGTGATCTTGCTGAGGTAGTTGATTTCCTTTTCCATCAGGAAACCGGCGTAAGCGGGAAGGGTGTCGGCGATGCCGGCAGTCGAGGCGTGGGCTCTGTGCGCGGTGCCGAATGCGTCGCTGACGTAGATTTCGCCGAGAGAAGCCAGGGCTTTGGCGAAGGTCGGGTCGTTCTTTTCTTCTTCAGGATGAAAGCGCAGGTTTTCGAGCAGAGCAACGTCGCCATTTTTCATATTATTGACGACTGCGGTCGCCTTTTCCCCGATGCAGTCTTCAGCAAAGCTGACGGTCTTGCCGATAAGCTTGCCAAGATGGCTGACCAGAGCTTTGAGAGAGTATTTCGGGTTTGGTCCGCCTTTGGGACGGCCGAGGTGGCTCATGAGAATGGCGCGGCCACCGTTGTCGGTGATGTGCTTTATTGTCGGAACCGCCATGCGGATGCGGGTATCGTCGGTGATGTTGAGGTTTTCATCGAGCGGCACGTTGAAGTCGACGCGGATCAGAACTTTGCGGCCGGCGAAATTGATGTCTTTGATCGTACGAAACATTAAAGCCTCCTGATGGTACATGAAACAGGAAACCTGAGTAAATCAGGTTTCCTGTGGCTGATAAATATTCTGACCTGCCTTACTTCTTGGCAATATAAAGCATAAGGTCGCGAACGCGGCAGCTGTAACCCCATTCGTTGTCATACCATGAAAGAATCTTGACCAGATTGCCGTCCATAACCTTGGTCGAATCTGCGTCAAAAATCGAACTGTGAGCGTCGCCATTGAAGTCGCTGCTGACAAGTGGTTCATCGCAGTAAGCGAGGATGCCCTGGTTTCTGGCAGTGGCGGCAGCTTCTTTTACCGCGGCATTTACTTCTTCTTTGGTGGTGCTTTTCTTAACGGTGCAGACAAGGTCGACCACTGAAACATTGGCGGTTGGCACGCGAATGGCGAAGCCGTCGAGTTTGCCCTTAAGTTCCGGGATTGCCAGTGAAATGGCTTTGGCTGCGCCGGTTGAGGTCGGAATCATCGACAGGGCGCCGGCTCTGGCTCTGCGCAGATCTTTGTGCGGTGCGTCGTGAATGCGCTGGTCGCCGGTATATGAATGGATAGTGGTCATCAGGCCTTTTTCGATGCCAAACTTGTCATTCAATACTTTGGCTACCGGAGCCAGGCAGTTGGTGGTGCAGCTGGCGTTGCTGATGACATGGTGATTGGCGTGATCGTATTTGTCTTCATTGACGCCCATTACCACGGTAATGTCTTCGCCTTTGGCCGGGGCAGAGATGATGACCTTTTTGGCGCCGCCCTTGGTGATGTGCACTTCAGCTTTTTCCTTGTCAACGAAAAAGCCGGTTGATTCTACGACATACTCGATGCCGTGATTCTTCCAGGGGATGTTTCCCGGGTCTTTTTCAGCATAGATTTTAATGCTTCTGCCATCGACGACCAGGCAATCGTCTTTTGCTTCTACTTTATTCTTGATGCGGCCATGTACTGAATCATACTTGAGAAGATGAGCCAGTGTCTTGGCATCGGTAATATCGTTAATGGCTACCACTTCGAGGTCCTTTGTTTCAAGAACAGCTCTGAAGACCATTCTGCCAATGCGGCCAAAGCCATTGATTCCTATTTTTACTGCCATTGTTTGCCTCCGAATTATTTATTTGCGTATCGGGTTGTGAAAAAGAGAACAAAGAACATAAAGATTTACACGCACTCTTTTTACTTTGTCCGGGTACTTCTTGTCAATCCCCTAATTGTTTTTGCAGGGTAAAAAAACATCCCCGCCTTGCGACGGGGATGTCTGTCGAACCTTTTACGGTTATATTACTTGTCGAGTTTTGATTTGAAAGACTCGAGCTGGGCTTTGAGCAGGTCGCCGATGGTGTCGGAGAAACCAGATTCTGATTCAGCCTGGTATTTCTTGAGTTCCTTGGCGTCGCTGTCCATGTTGGCTTCTTTGATCGAGAGTTTCAGGCGGCGGTTTTTGCGGTCGAGTTCGAGAACCTTGTAGGTTACGGTGTCGCCCTGCTTGACCACTTCAGACGGGCTGTTAACGCGCTGAGCTGACAGCTGAGAGATGTGGACGAAGCCGATAACGCCTTCGGTAACTTCAACTTCTACGCCATTGTCGAGCAGAGTGGCAATTTTGCCCTGATGCACGCTGTCTTTGCCGAACTTGCGTTCAACATCTTTCCAGGGGTCATCCTGGAGGCGGCGCAGAGAGAGACCGATTTTCTGTTTGCCTTTGTCGATTTCATAGACCATGACGTTAACCTGATCGCCAACCTTGAGAGCGGCGCCCGGATTTTCAACGTCGTTCTGCCATGAGAATTCAGAGACGTGCAGCAGGCCTTCGAGGCCGTTTTCGAGCTGAATGAAGGCACCATAGGGAACCAGATTCTTAACGACGCCGGTAACCTGATCGCCGATCTTGTATTCGTATTCAACCTTTTCCCAGGGGTCGGTGGTGGTCTGTTTCAGGCCAAGTGACAGTCTGTGGTTGGCAGTGTCGATGTTGAGGATCTTGACCTTGATTTCCTGACCCTTTTCGAGAATTTCTTTCGGGTGGCTGACTTTTTTGACCCAGTCCATGTCAGAGACATGCAGCAGGCCTTCGACGCCCTGAGCGATTTCGATGAAGGCGCCAAAGTCGGTCATGTTGTTAACCTTGCCGGTTACCACATCGCCGATTTTGTATTTGGAAGTGACCTGTTCCCACGGGTGGGGCAGAACTTCTTTGTATGACAGAGAAATGCGTTTCTTTTCCTTGTCGATTTCTTTTACGACGATGTCGATTGAGTCGCCGGTTTTTACGACTTCGCTCGGGTGCTTGATGTTTCTGGCCCATGACAGGTCAGAAATGTGCACGAGGCCTTCAACGCCTTCTTCGAGTTCAACGAAAGCGCCGAAATCCATGAGGTTCTTAACCTTGCCATGATATTTCTGGCCGACTTTGTAGCGGTTGTCAACGGTTTCCCAGGGGTTGTCTTTTTTCTGCTTGATGCCGAGGCTGATTTTGCCTTTTTCGACATCCATTTTCAGAATCTTGGCTTCGATGGTTTCGCCCGGCTGAACGACTTCGCGCGGGTTGGAAATCACTGACCAGCTGAGGTCGTTGCGGTGAATGAGGCCTTCAACGCCATCGCCGAGGTCGACAAATGCGCCGTATTCAACGATTCTTGAAACAACGCCCTTGATGACATCGTCAACATGGAATTTTTCGAAGATTTCGTTTTTGCGTTTGTCACGAACCTTGTCAAGAATGGCGCGTTCAGAAACGACGACGTTCTTGCGGCGGCGGTCATATTCAGTGATAACCATCGGAAATTTCTTGCCGATGCTTTCTTTGGCGTTTTTGCCGTGTGACAGCTGGCTCTGGGGCAGGAAAGCTCTGACGCCGAGGACGCTGACGTTGTAGCCGCCCTTGATGCGTTCTTTGATTTCGCCTTCAACCGGAGTTTTATTTTTGAAAGCTTCGTCGAGGTCATCCCATGAACCGAGTTCCTGGGCGCGGCGCAGAGAGAGCAGCAGCTGCCCGTGGCCGTCGTCAACCTTCTTGACGTAGACTTTGATTTCGTCGCCAACGTTATATTTGCCTTCTTCGCCGTCGAGTTCGTCAGTCGGAATGATGCCGTCGGACTTGTAGCCGAGGTCGACATAGATACCGCTCTGATTCTTCTCAATAACGGTGCCGGTTACAATGGCCCCCCTGGAGATTGTTCGGAACTCACTGTTCAGCGCTTCCTCCATTGTCATCTGGTTCTCGTTGGCGCTATCAGCCTGTTCCTGGTGAGTGTTTTTAACTTGAGTCATACGTTCCTCCATTGGGATCAACTTGTCCCGGGTATTAGTTACGATTATGATAATCCG
>DAOQWI010000092.1:0-13060 GCA_035342015.1 Candidatus Ozemibacteraceae bacterium
ACATGATAGTTTCTGGAACCATCAAGAAGGTCTTTGCGAAAAATTGCATAAACTGCTCGTAAATTCATGCGGCTTCCTCCTGATCCGGTTTCCAGGCGTCGCCGGTAACTTTCAGGAATACCTCTTCAAGCCTGGCTTCCTGTGTGTGGAGCTTGATGATGCGGCAGGTTTTGAGCAGCTCGGCCATCTGGTTCTTTTCGCCATCGTCATCGATCGAGAATTCACGACTTTCAGGGCCATTTTTGCCTGTCAGCTCGACTTTAACCGAGCGGCGGCCAAACTGTTTTTTTAATTCTTCTGGTTTGCCACAGGCTACAATTGTACCCCGGTTCATTATGGCGAGCCTGTCGCAAAGGCAATCTGCTTCTTCCATGTAATGAGTGGTGAGAAAAACCGTGGTGCCATTATTGCGGAGTTTGTTGACCAGCTCTCTGATCAGCATTGCCGAATGCGGGTCGAGAGCCGAGGTTGGTTCGTCGAGAAAAAAGACAGAGGGGCGGTGCAGAAGGCCACGTGCAATCAATGCCCGTTGTCGCAGCCCGCGACTCAGGTCTTTGCAGGCTTTGTGCTGATATTCAGTCAGAAATACTTCTTCGAGCACTTCGTCGATTCTTGTTTCAGCAACATTATTCAGTTTTGCAAAAAAGTCCAGATTGTGTCTGACACTGAGGCGGTCGTAAAGGTTCTGATAGTCTGGTACAACGCCAATCAGCTGCTTGATGCTGTTTATAGCAGCTGGAACCGGGTTGTTGAATATGCTTATTTCGCCGCAGGTGGCGGGAATTTCGCCAATAATCATGCGTATGCTGGTTGTTTTTCCTGCTCCATTTGGACCAAGAAAACCGAAGATTTCGCCCTTTTCAACACAAAATGAAATGCCTTTTACCACTTCCTGGCTGCCATATTTTTTAGTCAGGTTTGATACGGATATTGCAGGACTTGTCATTTTCTATTCCTCAAGCTGATTCTATTGCTGCGGGTAAACATTGCAGGGCAACTGCGTAAAACTTCGTTATTCCCGCGCAGGCGGGAATCTTGTCTTTATAAGAGATACGGGCGCTTTAGTGCAATTGCCCCAGGTGACATTGTAACAGATTGACAGTTTTATTGCATTGTGGTTGAATTAGCACATACGAAAAGAGGGGCAATGAAAACAGAACAAAAACCGGCAAGAACCTTTCTGGTTACAAGCTTTCAGGGTGGAATAGGAAAAACTTTTGTTGCTTCTGGTCTTGCAAGAGCATTGCATAAAAAAACAGGTAGACCGGTTGCATTGATAGAAATGAATTTTCTGAAGCCTTCGTCTTTAAGAGAGATAAGCTTTGAAGGTCAGGAAATCAGAGGCAGTTTTCTCGATTATTACATGGGCAACTGGGCCGCTTTGAATCAGCGCTCTTTGCCCAAGGTGTTTTCAGAAAAAGACGGGGTCCATTTTATTCCCTTTTCCGGCGCCCGCAACAAAGAAACTCTGCTGCCCAGGTTTCATCTCAGTGAAAACGACATGGTTCCTGCGTTGAGCCATTTAATCAGACTTTTCGAAGACATGCAGGGGTATGTAGTCATTGACTCGATGATGCAGTTTTCGCCCCTTCCTTTCTATCTTCTCTCAAGAGCAGACAGTCTGATATATGTTTACTCTTCGCAGCCCCCTTCGCCAGCCTTTGCTCAGAAATTTCTTGAAGAGGTCGACAGCCGGCCTGGCTTGCGCAAAAAATTGCTCTGGCTGCGCAACCATGTTGAAGATGTTAATGAAAGTCGCGAGAATGCTCTATTTGAACCGGAACAGATTTTGCCTCTGAGCGGCGAGATTTTTGGCTCCGGCAACGAATGCCCGGTCGAAAGTCATTTGCAGATTCTCGCCGAAAAAGCGATTTCAATGGCGGCTCTTGGCGTTGAGCCTGACGACTCAGATGACCGTGTCGAGACTATTCCAGAGGAAATTATCGATTATTCCCGCAAAGTTCGCCAGGAAATTATTGGTGATCTTGAAAAGAAGTTTGGTATTTCTGATCATGAACTGCGTGAAATCGTTGAGCGCAAAATTGATGACGCAATGCGAAGATCAACACCGCCAAGCATTCCCGGGCATAATGCTTCCGCTGAAGTTCGAAAATACCTTGTTGACGAGATTCTCGGGCTTGGCCCCCTTGAAGATTTCATGCGTGACGAGGATATTGACGAAATAATGGTGAATGGCCCTGACAAAATTTTTGTCGAAAAAGGTGGTCGCCTGATTCTAACCGATAGAAGATTCAATAATTCCGAACACGTCAGAACCGTTATTGAAAGAATTTTGATGCCGGTTGGCAGAACTCTGAACGAACGTACGCCGTATGTGGATGCGAGGCTCCTTGATGGATCGCGTGTTCATGCTATCATTCCGCCGCTGTCTCTGACTGGCCCGATGATCACTATTCGCAAGTTCTCAAGAGTTCCTTTCACAATGGAAGATCTTGTGCATCGTTTTAAGAGTATGACACCCGCAGTTGCGGAGTTTTTGCGACTTTGTGTGCATCTGAAGAAAAACATCATTGTTTCCGGCGGCGCCAGTTCAGGCAAGACAACTCTGTTGAACGTGCTTTCTAACCATATTTTGCCGTCTGAGCGGGTTATCTGCATTGAAGATTCCGCTGAACTGAGGCTGAGTCAGTTGAACCTCGGTCGCCTGGAAGCCCGTCAACAGGGCACAGAGGCTAAAAATCAGGTTTCAATCCGCGACCTGGTGCGTAATGCTCTGCGAATGAGGCCGGACAGAATTATTGTCGGTGAGTGCCGCGGAGCCGAGGCTGTAGATATGCTGCAGGCGATGAATACCGGTCACGATGGTTCGCTTACAACTCTGCACGCCAATTCTCCAAGAGACGCTCTTGCCAGGCTTGAGACGATGATCCTGATGTCGGGTGTCGATCTGCCTTTGCGGGCAATTCGTGAGCAGATTTCAAGCTCGGTGAATATCGTGGTGCAGAATGGCCGCCTGGCTGATGGTCGTCGCAAATTGCTTGAAGTTGTGGAAGTCACGGGTCTTGAAGAAAACATCATCAGAACTCAGACAATTTTTAAATTTGAAAAACGTTGGATTGACAAAGACGGAAAGGTTGTCGGAGAGATTATTCCAACCGGAGTGCTGCCAGATTTCATGAAATCTATTCCGGGTTCGTTTCTTGAGGAAAATGCGTATCTTTTCAAAGAAAATAAGGCTACTTCACCGGTAGAGGAGGAAGTTGGTAAATGACTGTTATTCCTGTAATTAAAATCCTGGCTGTGCTTGGGGCGATAATAGGTATCTATTTCTTTCTTGAAGAGCAGATGGATCTCAGTATCGACCCGAACAAGGGAAAAGACAGTTCCGGAAATAACTCCAGATACCTGCAGAGTATTACTGGCGCCAATCTTGAAGATCAACTGATTGAAGTCCTTCTGATGATCAGTTCAAGCCTCAAGGCCGGGCGTAACCTCGATCAGGCTTTTGAGCTTGTGGCTGTGTCGACGCCACCACCGATCTGTAACGAATTCAGAACTCTGGTTCAGGAAAGAAGACTCGGGGTGCCTATGGTTGAGGCCCTGAGCAACCTTGTGGCGCGTGTTCCAAGTCAGGATCTTCGCCTTGCTGTGAATGCAACAATTTTTCAGCAGGAAACCGGTGGTAACCTTGAAGATCTCTATCGCCAGATTGTTCTGACTGTAGCCGAAAGAAAGAAAATTATGGGCAAGGTTGTCGCGGGAACGGCCCACGCAAGGCTTTCTGGCAACCTGGTTGGCTCTATTCCGCTCTTTCTCTCCGGGATCATCGTTCTTTTCGATCCGAAGTATCTGATGCCCATGTTCGAGAACCCCTATGGGCAGATTGTTTTGATCGTCTCCATTTCAGCTTCGATAATTGGTCTTATGATAATCAATCGCATGACCTCTTCGATTCTGCCTGATGCAGAAGAGGCGGTTATCATGAAAAATGAGGCGCGGGCCCGTGCTGGCCGCGAACGTTGGAAACTGCTGCGTCTGCTGGTGACTCCCCTGAGTTATTTAAACGGTCTCATGCCCAGGTCATGGATTGTAAAGCAGAAGAATGAAGTGAAGTTTCTTCTCGAGGCTTCGAATAAAGCTCCCGAATTTACGCCTGAAGAATATCTTGGAATCATGCAGTTGTCTTCGGTTCTGTTTGTTCTGCTGGTATGGGTTTTTCTGAACCCTATTTCAATTGGGGTGGCCGGTTTGATCGCGATGATCATGATGATTCCGATTGGTTACCGCCTGCCAAGAATTTATCTTGCCCATCTGATTAAAAAGCGCCAGCGTAATATTGAATTTGAACTGCCTTATGTGATCGATCTTCTGTCGCTGGCTATCGAATCGGGGCTTGACCTGACAGGTGGTATCGCCAAGGTTGTTGAGAAATCAAGAAATACAGACATTGTTGTCGAATTCAAAATGTTTCTTGCTGATACCAAGATTGGCAAAAGTCTTGAAGAAGCTCTCGCCGATATGGCCGAAAGAGTTCGCGTTCTTTCGTTCTTCTCATTTGTAAGCTCTCTTATTCAGGCCCAGAGACTCGGCGCCGAAATTGGACCTACTCTCAGAGCTCAGGCAGAGCAGATGCGTTATCAGAGGATGATACTTGCAGAAGAAAGAGTTAATAAGCTGCCGGTCAAGTTGCTTATTCCGCTGGTGTTTTTTGTGTTTCCCAGTATTTCGGTTATTCTGGTCGGGCCTGCTCTGCTGCAGATTGCCGATAATTTCCCGAAATTTTCTTCTCAGGCTCAGGCGCAGCCGGTTAATGATCTTAAGACCGGTTTTCTTGGTCAGAACATGAAGCTCGATCGCTCTATTGAAGAGAAAAAGGTTGAGCCTGCTTCTATTACCGGAGCTGTCGTTCAACCAAAGAAAAATGTCATGCCCGGAATTTCCCTTGATAATTCACAGAGCGGCAGTTCGGACATTAAGCCGCTGTTGATAGAGACTGCTCCGGTTGCACCACCCGTTGGTGTTTCTGAACCGATTCCGGGCGAGTCCGTGGCTACCGGCTCTATCAGATAGATGTAATTTCAGCTTTTCTTAAAAAGCCCCTGGCAAGATTGCCGGGGGCTTTTGGCATGGGAATATTGACGATGTCTGTTGTTGAGTTTTTATTATGGGTGCTGCGAAAGTGCCAGAGAAAATGGTGCGCAAGAAGCTTTTCAGTGAATTTCTGGTCAGATGGTCTTTTGCAGGTGAATAAAGGCTGGCTGAGGTTTAGCGATTGAATTTGAAATTCTGTACAGATTTGAGTTCTGTTTTGTGCGCTGCTTTGCTTATGATTGGTATTTTAGTTTCTGTACATATGGCGGTTTGGCACCCGCAAAAAGAGGATCCTGAAAAAAAGAAGTTAAAAAAACAGCTCTAAGTCCTTGAATGATCGCTAAAATCGTGTACATCAGATTTATTTTTCGGCGCTCGCGAGGGTTAATGTTGACATCCGCAGTGTACGCCGTTTTGCGCGATAAAATCCGTTGACCATGATTGTTTACTTTGCTATTATCGGCAGCATCTCCAAGAACTGAAAGCAAATTTTGTCATCCGGGGAATTCAAGAGATGGGATTGTTGAGCAGTTTCAAGGTGATGAGTGTCCAGGGTATTGATCAGGACATCGTTACCTTCAGGACTTCACGTGCCTGTTCGGTGCTCGGAATTCTTTTTATGCTGGCCGGCGCGGGTATTATATATCTGCTTCTTGCCGGCAGATTGTTTTTCACCCTGTTTACCTTCTGCCTCTTCTGTCTTTTCGTTTCTGCGGCTTTTATGCTTGCCGGGCTGATTCTGATGACATACAGGAAGTCGGTTTCCCTTGACCGCATGCAGAAAAAGATCGAGCTCGAAGAGTCGAGTATTCTCGGCGTGAGGCTGACTGCCTTTCATTTTGACGAGGTCATGAATATCGAGCTTACAAGAGATTCTGAGTGTATTTGTGCCAAGCATGCCAGTCTCTGGCTCGTTAAATCTTATGTCAGGCACTGTGGTGGTTTTTCGGTGGAAAAGCTTTTTGCGTCAGTCAGTCCCTCAGAAGCTAAATATGTGGCAGAGACCATTTCGATCTCTTGCCACAAGGAACTTATAATAAGCTGTATGACGAATGAAAGGCTTATTTTCAGTCAGATCTAATTTGCCGCTTCTGTTTCAGACTGGCTCTGTGTGGCGGATTCTTCAATTTTTAGAATCTTTCTGATTTTTTCTCTTTTGGCTTTTAAAAGGGTTTTCAAATTCTCTATGTCGTCTTTTACTGCCAGTCGGTCTTTTTTGGCTGAAGGCTCTTCGACAATCGCGCTGAATTTGATTACTTCGTTGAGCAGGCTGGTTGCTTCGAACCAGGTTACATTGTCTTCTGCGGCAAATCTTCCGTCACCATAGCCCAGCTTGAGCCCACAGCCTGCAAGTTTTACCAGTGCTTCATATTCCGGGTTTTCAAATGTTACATCGAGGTATTCGATTTTCTGGGCATTCAACCTGGCTTTTGCAAACGAGTCAAGAATATATTCAAGAGTGAGTGCGAGCTGGCCGCGTCTGGCAAAGGCTGAACCATGATCAGCAAGAATTGTGCGCATTCTGACCTGGTCGGTTTCCTTGCCGGCTCTTGCAAAAAGGCCATTTATAATTTCATTCAGATCAGCAATGGTTATGAATGAATCGCCGTCGAAACTTGGGCGCAGGATAATTTTGTCAAAGGCGCCGGATACGGTGAGATTTCTGATGACCGACATGATCGGGTGACTCAGCGGAATGTCGACAAAGCTTATTCCCTGGTTTTCGCGACTTCCCATAAGATCGGCAGCAACTGCTTCATAAAATCTGTAGATAAAAAACACTGCATCTTTGAGTGTGAGACGACGGCCGGCGCCGAGACTGCCATCAGGAAACCCGCGCACGACAAATTTTTTCTGCATGTATGATATTTCGCTGCGATATTTCTCTGCGATCCGGTAATCCTTATAGGTGGCCGGTTCAGAATCTTCATAGTTGATAAGTTTTGCGGCCTTGAGTGCTGCACAGGCTCTGGCGAGAGTTTCTATGGCCTCTTTTCTTGTGAAGGAGCTTTTGGAACTTTTGCCTGCAAGAATGCCGCTGCTGATAAGGTTTTTTACATCAGCATTTTCATAACCAAGCAGATCGAGAGCTGTCGAGATTTTTTCGGCAAACTGCTGCTGGTTGATGCTGCGATTCAAACGCCCTGATTTCAGATGATCCTGGCCTATGAGGCCGATTTCCATGCCAAGTCTCAATTCCCGCGGCAGATTGCCGCTGTTGCTTGCAAAGACTGCCTGAAAGAGGCTGTTCCCGGCAAAAAGGGCGATAAATAGAATTGCGACAAGCATGCCCGAGTAAAAAAACGAATTCGATTTGAACATCTGTTTGCGCTCCGTTTTATTGTTTTGACAAGGTTATCGGCAGCATAAGCATTCTTGCTTAGCTGAAGCGGCGCACTTTTTTTGCCAGATTACGGGAAAGTTTGCTTAAATGACGGCAGGTGGTAGAATGTGGCAAATTACAAGGAGAGTGGAAAATGAAAACTTTTGTTAAGGCGCTGCTGCTGATTCTTTTTATAACTCAAAGTCTGGTTTTATCAGGGCAGACTGAGCTCGGCAGCCTCTTTACCCTTGAAAACGGCCTGAATATTTATATCAGACCGATGCGGGCAAATCCGGTGGTGTCTCTTAATTTATGGGTAAAAGCCGGATCAGTAAATGAAGAGTCCGGGCAGGAAGGCTATGCTCATCTGCTTGAACGTATGCTGTTTCGAGGTTCAATGCGGTTTCAATTTGCTGCCCTCGAAAATGAAATAAGGGCCACCGGAGCAAAACATACCTCTTTTACAGCCAACGATTATACCAGTATTGCCATCACCGGGGCTTCAATCTATTTCGAAAAACTGGTAGAACTGCTTACTGATGCGGTTTTTAATTCTGCTCTCGATGCCAAAGACCTGAGTCTGGAAGCGAAGGCGGTTATCGAAGAAATTAATGCTTCAACAAAGAACCCCAATAGTTATATTACCCAGTTGATGATGGAAGAGGCTTTCAAGGTTCACCCCTACAGACACCCGGTAATTGGTTACAGGGCGGTTCTTGAACAGGTTACGCGTGAAAGGATCGTTGAGTTTTATAAAAAATACTATGTGCCTGCCAACTGCTGGTTGATTGTGACCGGCGACGTCGATCCAATGCAGGCTGCCGAAATTATTAAAAAATATGCCGGCAGCGTTGCAAAAACTTCTGCTCCGACGGTTTCCATTCCGCAGGAACCTCCACAGAAGGGCATGCGTATCAGAATCGAGCAGGGCGACGTGCAGAACTCCTTTATTCGCCTTGGCTGGCGCGTTCCGGGAGTCGAAAGTGTCGATAAATACGCACTCTATGTGGTTGCCCGCATGATCGGTGGTGGCACTGCAAGCTGGCTCTGGAAAGAAATGGTAGAAGAGCAGCAGATCGCGACTTCTGCCGGAGCCGGTTACTATTCAAGTCAGTTTCCGATGCTTTTTCAGGTTGGTGGAGTAACGACGCCGGGCAAGGCAAGACAGTTCGTCGAAGTGGCGAGAAAAATCGTTGGCAGGCTTATTGACGGCGAAATCAGTCAGGAAGAGATCGAGGCGGCAAAGCAGCAGATTATTGCCGACGATATTTTTGGCCGAGAAACAGCTGAAAATCAGGCTGCGAACCTTGGGCATTTTGCGATGCTCTCTGATATCGGTGACGCCGAAACCTTTGCCGACAATATCAGACAGGTGAATATTGAAGATATCAGGAGGGTTGCTGTCGAATATCTCAACGATAACCACCTGACTATTGCAAGACTCGAGCCGAAATCGGCCGGCGACGATGCTCCGCCCGAAATGATAACTCTCGATAACGGCGTGCGTCTGATTTTAAAAGAAAATCACAGCGCACCGGTGGTGTCGGTTGTGGCGAAAATCGCTGCGGGTGGTCTGCGCGAAGAAAAGAGGCAGGCGGGCCTGGCGAATCTGACAGCCGAAATGCTGGTGCGGGGCAGCCGTCGGTTTTCCGGCAGCGAAATCGCAGGGGCTTTTGCCGCTATGGGTACAAAATATTCATCACAGACCAGCAAGAGCTTTGTATCTTTTAATATGCAGACTCTTTCCGAAAATTTTCAGAAATCTCTCGATCTTTTTGTTGATGTTCTGGTTGATCCTGATTTTCAATCTTCAGAACTGGAGAAGCTCAAGGAGCAGGTTGAAGAATTACTCAAGCTTGAAGAGCAGGATATTTATAAATTTACTTCACAGCAGGCTCTGATGAGCATTTTTCCCGACACCCCGATCGGTTATTCAAATATCGGAACAATAGACGATGTCAAAAAAATCAGGCGACAGGATTTAACTGAATTTCATGCTCGCCACTACGTTGGTGGCAATATCGTAATTGCCATCGTCGGTGATTTTTATACCAGAGAAATGAAAGATTCATTGCTCTCTGCTTTTGGCAGATTTTCTTCAAATTCTCCACGGGAAATGCAAAAACCAGACCTGAAGGAGATCAAAGAGCCTCTGATTCTAAATCTCAAAAAAAATGTCGAGCAGGCACAGGTCGTGATCGCCAACCGCACCCTGCCGGCGTCTGATGAAAAAAGTGTTGCAATGGAAATTGCCCAGACGATTCTTTCGAGTGGACCCTCTTCGAAACTGATTGCCAGTCTGAGAGACCGAGATTCGGTGGCCTTTTCGAGCTGGGCTTACAATGCCGGGATGGTCAATACCGGTTATTTCCTTGCCACGGCGATAACTGCGCCACCGCTCGCTTCTCAGGCAACTGAAGGTTTGAAAAAAGAAATCGGGCTGTTCAACCAGAATGGTTTTACCATCGACGAATTTGAACGGGCGAGAAAATTTCTGGTGGGTCAGTATTCGCTGTCGTTGGCAGATAACCTCTCGCTTGCTGATAATGCCGCTTCTGACGAGCTGCTTGGCAGAGGTTTTGATTTTTACCGGCGCTACCCTCAGATTCTTGCTTCAACGACCCCTGAGCTGGTTAAAAGTGTTTCGTCGGAGCTGATTATGGCCAGCGGTTCCTACGCGATTGTAGTGACGACTCCATGAACTGAAAACAGGTGAAAAAACAGGGCGCTGTTCCGGTTGAACAGCGCCCTGTAGTTTTTTATACCGATTGGTTCAGGAACCGTATCTGGCTTTGATCAGATCAAGAATTTTAAAGCCAACGCTTACTGAAGCGCGCGAAAGAACAACAGCAACGCTGAAAAGAAACAGTACGGTAAGGATTGTCATGTCGGGGCTCCACATAATATTAAACAGCTGCGCTTACAGGAATAGCGGAATAACTCAGACTGCGGGCTTTCATGCTTTCAAGAATTTCCGGCCCGATTCTGGTGATGCTTCCTGCACCGATGGTGAAAATTACATCGCCTGGCTCAACATAATTGAGAAGATGGTATTTAACGTCTTCGACATTTTTTACCATTTTGACTTTGCGGCGATGCGCAACTGGCATGTGGTCTAGAATTACCTTGCTGGTAACTCCAGGAATAGGTTTTTCTGATGCTGCATAGATGTCAGTGATGAAAAGTTTGTCGCAGTTATCGAAGCAGCGACCGAATTCCTGAGACAGAAAAAGGGTTCTTGAATATCTGTGCGGCTGGAAAACAACGACGACCCGGCGGGCGCCAAGGCTGGTGGCAGCCTCAAGGGTGGCTTTGATTTCGTTGGGGTGGTGGCCGTAATCGTCGATGACGGTAACGCCTTCAACCTGCCCTTTGATTTCGAAGCGTCTGCCGGCACCGTGGAAAACGGCGAAGCCAGTCTGAATAGTTTCGAGCGCGAGACCGACTTCAAGACAGAAGCCGATGACCGGCAGAGAATTCAGAACATTGTGACGACCTGGAACTTCGAGATGGAAGCGGCCATAATTCTGGCCACCAACGAGAAGGTCGAAGCTTGATCCGAACGGGTGCAGGCTGATGTTTTCGGCCATCAGGTCTGAAGCCGTATTAATACCGTAGGTGATAGTGCGCAATTTCTCAGGAACATTGAGATTGCGGGTTATGGGGTCGTCTGCACAGAGAAAAAGTGCCCCTTCCTGCGAAATATGGCTGGCAAAAAGTTCGAAGGCTTTGATAATTGCTTCGAGGCTTGAGTAATGATCCATGTGATCGTTATCGATGTTGGTGATAACGCCATATTGCGGGAAATACTTAAGGAAGGTTGCATCGCTTTCATCGGCTTCAGCGACCAGCAGATTGGTATTGCCCGCCGATGAGTTGCCTTTGAGGGCTGCAACGTGACCGCCGATAACGCATGTGGGGTCTTTGCCGGCAACTTTGAGTACAGTTGCAATCATTGAACTGACTGTAGTTTTGCCATGGCAGCCGGCTACGGCGATACCGCAGTTCGAGTCGAGGAACAGTTCTGCCAGAAGGTCTGAGCGGTGAACGGTCGGTAGACCCCGGCGATGGGCTGCGACAAGTTCGGGGTTATCGCTGGCAATAGCCGTAGAAACTACAACACGGCCTACATCAGAGGGGAGATTACGCGCATTGTGCCCAACGTAAATCTTTGCGCCCAAGGCTTTAAGATCTTCAGTTCTGTCGTTGCTGTTGAGATCTGAGCCCGAGATTTTATAACCTTTTTTAAGGAAAATACTGGCCAGACCACTCATTCCAACGCCGCCGATGCCAATGAAGTGTATCCTGTTACGACGTGTCATCTGCTTTTTTCTGCGCCTCCTTGCATTTGCCTGACTATTGCAGGAACTTTTTCTCAATAACTATCGGTCGTTATCCGGCGGGACTTTAGAGAAAAAATCAGACAATGCAATTCTTCTGGAATGAAGGTTCTTTGCAAAAACCGGCAGTCAGGATAGCATAAAATGCGAGGGTATGCAATTTATTTAAGACTGGTGCACACGCTGGCGAAACAGCAGGCAATGCTGGCCAGAGCTTGAGAAGACCACCATCGAGGGTATCTGAGCCGACTTGAATCCGTGCGCTTTGCAGCCATAGGGTGCCGAAACCTGCCAGGTCACAAAAAAATACTGGCACTCACGGCAGTTTATGCGGCCCTGTGCGTCTTTGCCGCCATTTGCGACAGATTTTGATACGGCTTTGTTAACGATAACCATAATGTGCTCAATGCTGCTGAATTTACTGTCTGGCGATGACTTCTGCAAGTCAAATTTTCAATTTCTTGACTATGTGGCAGATAAAAAATAGATTTAACAGATGAATCCTGAAAAAATTGAACGTTGTTTCTGGCTGCTCTTTGGCGGCTGGCTTATTTTAAGAAGCCTGTTGCTCTGGGCACAATACACTGGCAACACCGACCCGGCGGCAGCCGGTGAAGTTCTTAAGTTTTTCAGTCAGGCCGACATATCTGCCGGCCGCGATTATGCGCTGCGTGGCTTCTGGTTCAAGGCTGTGTATGGAATTTTGTATGCCTCGATACTGGTGGCTTTTTTGCGCTTCGGTGTTTTTGCGCAGCTTTGGCAAAAAGCGAATTCGCTCGCTGGAACAGGTGTTTTTCGCGGCGACCTGGTTTTTATTCTGGCTTTTTTACTTATAATTCAGCTTTTGTCATTGCCCTCGGCAATCTATTTTGGCCACTTCAGGGAAACGGCCGCCGGATTTGCCCGCATAGATTTCGCTGGCTGGCTGCTGAAGCATGCCAAAGCGGTTGGCATCAGCATGCTGTTTGAGACGATTATCATCATGCTGTTTCTTTCAGTTATCAGATGGTTTCCGGGCAGGTGGCCATTTATTGTGCCAGTGGTAATGGGTGGCTTCGGTCTGGCAGTTACCTTTCTCGTGCCTCTTGTGATTACCCCGCTTTTTTATAGCCAGCGCCCGCTTGAGCAGGGTGAGTTTCGCGAGGGGCTTCTGAAAATGGCCGATAAGGCTGGCATGTCGGTAAAGGAAATATATGTTATTGATGAGAGCCGATATTCAAGCCATACGAATGCCTATTTTACCGGAGTTGGCTCGTTCAGGCGCATCGTTCTTTATGACACGCTGATAAAGAGTCATACCCCGGATGAGGCTGCCCTGATTTTTGCCCATGAGGCCGGACACTGG
>DAOQWI010000093.1:0-13053 GCA_035342015.1 Candidatus Ozemibacteraceae bacterium
TCATACGACCTATTCTACCCCGAAATCAGATTTTTACATAGCCCAGAATTTTTGCCCTGACATTGTTGAGAAGTTTGCGGGAGGCGCGCAGGTCTTCTTCGGGTTCGCCTTCGCGGTGCAGAAAGACCATGGCCCCGGTCTGACCCGCAAGAATGCCGGTTTCGGGATATTCGAGCAGGGCTGGAGTATCGATGAGAATGATTTCGACGCGGCGTTTGAGGTTGGTCAGAAGATCGATCATTTCAGGCGATCCAAGAACTTCGGCGGGCGATTTGGGTGAAATGCCGGCACTGATAAGGGTAAGGTTGTTTACCTCGGTTTGTTGAACGGTTTCGCGGATGCTGCTGCTGCCGTTGAGAAGATCAGCCAGGCCACGGTTATTGTCGAGATCGAACATGCGGTGCAGAACCGGGTTGCGGAAGTTGGCGTCGATCATCATTACCGAGTAGCCTGTCTGTGCAAGAAGAATGGCGGTATTGGTCAGCAGTGTGGTTCTGCCGGTGCCGGTTCTGGCTGAGCCGACGAGTACGATACGGGCCTGCGACTCCGACATGCTTATCTGCAGGTTGGAAACCAGGTTTTTGAAGGGTTTGAGGCTTGGTGAGGTCGGATCGTTTAGGGCGATCAGGCGCTCGTCGTAGCGCATGACTTCGATTTCTTCTTCCTGAGGCGAGGGCAGGGCAAGGGGTTCGCGGGCCAGCGAGGGTGCTTCGAGAATTATTTCGGCAGGTTCGGCGGTCAGTTGCAGGTGATTTGAGGGGGCGACGGCGCCGGCGAGAATGTTGCCGGAAACGCTTACGAGTTCTGCCTTCATCGGTGCCGGTGAATAAAGCAGGAAAATAGCCATCAGCACACCGGAGGCAACGGCGAGAGCATCTCTCTGCAGCGAGGTGAATCCTACGGTCGTCGGCGGGCGGGCATCTTTTTTGAGAACATTGATGCGGCCGGCAGTTGTTTTGCGGGCGATTTTAGATTCTTCGAGTTCGAGAATGGTTTTTCGGTGAAGTTCTTCGAGCGTTGCTATGCGCATGGCAATATTGTCAGGGTGGTTGTCGCCGGCGGGCTGAACTGCAGCCTGTGCTTCGCCTGAATCGTTCAAACGGGCTTTCAACTCTTCAAGCTTTTCGCGATCGCGGGCGATATCAGCGTTCAGGGCGGCATAATCCGGATTGCTGCGTTTTTTCTGAACTCTGGTGCGGGATTTGCCAATATTGCTTTCGAGATTGGCAATGCGATTTTTGCAGGCAATGACCTTGGGATGCTTTTCTTTGTAACTTTTGAAGAGTTCGACCAGGCTGTTTCTTTCGCTGCGCAGTTCATCGCGGAGTTTCTGATACATTGGCGATTCTTCTTCTTCATAGTAGAAGACCTGTTCCGGGGTTGTCTGCAGCCTTCTGTTGCTGGCGTCGATTTTTTCTTCGAGCTGGCTGATGGCATTTTCGATGTTAACAGTCTGGGTGTCGGTCTCAACTGATTGCTGAATGCTGGCTTTTACAAGTTCCTGGCGAAGTTCGCCAAGGCTTTTTTCGAGGTGTTCGAGCTTGTTCTGCAGATTTTTTACCGAGAATTCCTGAGCTTCGGAATTGTAGCCAAGGAAGTGTTCAGAAAGAACCTGAATGACGGCATTGCCGAGTTCTTTCAACTGAACGGGGTTTTCGTGTCTGACAGCCATGGTTACGAGCCCGGCACCGGCATCTTTAAAGGTGATGGCGTCTTCACGGCGTATTTCGGCTTCGTCGAGACCGCTTTTTGCGGCGATTTCCTCAACCACCCGGCGCTGCGACAGGACGCCCTGCATAGTGGCTGCAACGCTTATTTCACCGGCGTTTTCGGTGGTCATGACGCGCAGCAGTGATTCGCTCTGATAGATGGTGGGTACGTAGCGGTTGAGCAGAAACGCGGACAGCACGGCAAGCCCGATAATAATGGTTGCCCAGCCGGCATTTTTCCTGAGACTTCTGAAGATGCCTTCAATCAGGCTTTCCTGGACCATTAAAACTGCCTCCTGCATTTATCTGATGAGCAAATATATTTATCTCTCAAACAATCGGCAGACTGGGCCCGACAATTTAGCGATAAAAAACCGGAAACGGAGAAGTTCCGTTTCCGGTCTGGTTGAGCCGGGATCTGGCTTACTTTTTCGTGAAGGCGTTGATTGTTGCTGCGACGAATTCAATCTGTTCGCGGCTGAGTTCGGGGTAAACCGGCAGGGCGAGGGTGGTGTCGGCGGCCCTTTCTGATTCGGGGAAGTCTCCCTGTTTGTAGCCAAGGCTGGCGAAGCACTTCTGCTGGTGCAGAGAGAGCGGGTAATAGACCGAGCAGCCGATCTCTTTTTCGCCAAGGTGGGCTTTAAGGGCGTCGCGGTTTTTAACCCTGATGACATACTGATTGTAGATGTGGAAGCAGTCGGGTTTTTCGATCGGGGTGACGACCTCGGGGTTGTTTTTGAAGAGTTCGTTGTAAAGGGCGGCATTGCGGCGGCGGCCTTCGGTCCAGGCTGCCAGATGTGGCAGTTTGACCGAGACAACGGCGGCCTGAAGGGCGTCGATGCGGGCATTGAGGCCGACTTCCTGGTGGTGATACTGAACCTGGCCGCCGTGAACGCGTAAGCCCTTGAGGCGTTCGTGCAGCTGCGGGTTGTTGGTCGAAACGAGCCCGCCGTCACCGAAACAACCAAGGTTCTTGCTCGGGAAAAAGCTGAAACAACCGATGTCACCGTAAGTGCCGGCGTCTTTGCCCTTGTATTTTGAGCCGATTGCCTGGGCGGCGTCTTCGATGACCTTGAGGTTGTGTTTTTTCGCGATTGCCAGCAGGGGTTCCATGTCGACGCACTGGCCGAACAGATGCACTGGCATGATGGCTTTCGTTTTCGGGGTTATGACCTTTTCGATCTGGTCGACGCGCATCAGAAAAGTGGCGGGGTCGATATCGACAAATCTGGCAACGGCGCCAACTCTGGCAATTGAACCGGCGGTGGCGAAAAAGGTGTAGGGAGTAGTGATCACTTCGTCGCCGCGGCCGATATCGAGGGCCATGAGGGCGAGCAGCAGGGCGTCAGTGCCGGATGAGCAGCCCAATGTGTGCTTTGTGCCGATGTATTCAGCCATTTCTTTTTCGAGTCTGTCGACTTTCGGGCCAAGGATGAATCCCTGATTCTCAATGATTTCCATGATTTCAGGAATGACTTTGTCTTTGATCTGTGCATACTGGGGCTTGAGATCCAGGAGAGGGACTTTCATTTACGCCTCCGGCTTGAAGAAAAGATAGTGAAAAAATACACTTGCACATTACAACAACAGGTAAAAATCAGTCAATAAGTTTTCGCACGGTGTTATACCGACAAATAAGTGGTTAAAGCTTTGGCGAAATGATATAATCAGCCATCATGAAATTCGTAGATGAAGTTACAATACAGGTCTCTTCCGGCAGCGGCGGCAATGGCATTGTCGCGTTCAGGCGCGAAAAATTCGTGCCCATGGGTGGCCCGGCCGGTGGTGACGGCGGCCGCGGTGGCGATCTGATTTTTGAAGCCACCGATGACCTGACGACTCTCTATGAACTGAATTTTACCCGTATTTATAAAGCCGAAGATGGTGGGCATGGCCAGCAGAAGAATATGGCCGGGGCAAATGGCAGCGATCTTACTGTCAAGGTGCCGGTCGGCACTCTTATTTACGATCTCGAAAGCGGCCAGTTGCTCGTCGATCTCGATCACAAGGGGCAGCGCGAAATAATTGCCCGTGGCGGTCGTGGCGGCTGGGGCAATGCGCGTTTTGCCACTGCGGTGCGCCGCACCCCGAGAATCGCCGAAAAGGGCGAACCCGGAAAAACCCTGCGTCTGCGTCTTGAGCTGAAGCTTCTGGCCGATGTTGGTCTGGTTGGGCTGCCAAACGCCGGCAAATCGACTTTTCTGCGGGCCGTCAGCAATGCCCGCCCGAAGGTGGCGGATTACCCGTTTACGACTCTGACGCCGAGTCTTGGTATCGTCAAGCCCGAGGGGCTGCCGTCATTCTGTATGGCTGATATCCCGGGGCTGATTGAAGGCGCCCATCAGGGAACCGGTCTCGGAACCCAGTTTCTCAGGCATATTGAGCGCACCCGTATTCTGCTGCATCTCGTTGATGTCAGTCAGCTCGACATGGAAGACATTACCCGTAACTATGACGTGATCATGGCCGAGCTGCGTGAGTTTTCCGAAGAACTTGCTGCCAAGCCGGTTGTGGTCGCGGCCAACAAAATGGACCTGCCAGATTCGCGAGAGCTGTTTCCAGAATTCAGAGATGCTCTTGAAGCGCGCGGAGTCAAGGTTTTTTCGGTTTCAGGTGCAACCCGTGAAGGGGTCGAAGACCTGCTCAAATACCTCAGCACCGCCCTGAAAGATCTCAAGACTCCCGAGCTGACAGCTGCCAACGAAGAAGAAATGCTTTATGAATACATAGAGCCCTTTGCAATCGAAGAAGAAGGCGACGGTCGCTGGCTGGTCACCGGCCCTGAAATTGAGCGGATCGTTGCGATGACCGACTTTGCCTCGGATGAGGCGGTCGCGGTATTCAGGCAGAAACTGCATAAGCTTGGTTTTATCGATGAATTGAGCCGGCTCGATGCCGGTGAAGACGATATTTTTTCGATTGGCGACATGGAATTTGCCTACCGGGAGTTTTTTGATTGAGAACAGGCATTTTTGGCGGCAGCTTTGATCCGGTACATCAGCAGCACCTGCAGCTGGCGCTGGCAGCATTGATTGAATGCTGTCTCGACGAAGTGTGGTTTGTGCCTGTGTTTCAGGCCGTTCACAAGCAGCGGGTCGGAATGCTCGACTATCATCATCGAAGGCATCTGTTGCAGCTGGCTCTAAAAGACAGTTCGAACATGCATGTCTGCGATGTCGAAATGGAACTGGGTGGCCCGTCTTACACCTTCAGGACGCTCGAAGTCTTGAAAGAACGCCATCCGGAGCGGCAGTTTTTTCTCATCATCGGCGGCGACTCTCTGGCAGAACTGCCGACCTGGAAAAACGTCGAGCAGCTGGTAGAGATGACGGAATTTATCGTGGTCGAAAGACCTGGCTGTGAGCGCCGGTCGCCGGTGCAGGATGCGGTGGTTCACTGGGCGCCCTCTCAGCTGTCGAAAATTTCTTCGACGCAGATACGTGATCGTCTGAGCAATCATGATTTTAATCTTCCAGAGCTTGATATGCGGGTGCTTCTTGAAATCATGCTGAACAATCACTACGACTGTCTCGGGCCTGATTATTACCGTTGGCTGAAACTGGTCGAGAAGCAGCAGAAGCGATCACCCGAAGGTCTGCAGGAACACATGCGGAGTGTGACCGGCCTGGCGGTCAAATATGCGATTGAACTGGGTGTCGATCCAAGACCGACACTTATTGCCGGTATGGCTCACGATCTGTTCAGAGATGCACCGGATGCCGAAATTATCAGTCTGGTCGGCAGCACCGATTTTCTGCTGACTGACCTCGAAAAAGAGACACCGATGCTGGCGCATGGCCCGGCTGCGGCGGCATGGTTGCGCAAGGTTGCACCTGAGATCGATTCGGCGGTTATTTCTGCGGTCAAGAACCATACTTTTCCGGTGGTTGATTCGCCGCTGATGACAAAAATTCTGGCGGTGGCCGATACTCTTGACCCGGTTCGCCAGGTTCCAGAGAGAGATGCCCTGCGCGACGCCGGTATCTCTTTTGCTGAACGTTATCAGGGTGTTCTCGAAATCAAGAAAACATCCCACATGTAGGGCTGCAGAAAGCTGCCGGCAACTTTTTTTGTTGTGGAGTTTGCCTGCCGGCTCTGGTATGATATGCAGTCATGAGCCAGAACACCAGATACAGTACCCGTCAGACATGTGACGGCTTTCCGGGCCTGACCCGGCGCAGAAACGGCGGTCTTCTCTTCGAAATCGCCTTTCTGACAGTCATTCTGGTCTTTTTTGCCGGGATCATGCAGAAATGGTTTTTTGGCGTGGCTGCGGCTCCACTCGGCGCCAACTGGACGGAAGGCACAATAGAAACCGGTGGTGAAGCTCATATTGGCAATATCAATGTTCTGGTTCTTGGTGTTGACTCTGTTGACGGCACGCATCGTGCCGATACCATCTTTGTGCTCGGTATCAACCCGGCAAAAAAACGCATCAGCATGCTCTCGATACCCAGAGACACCAGGGTTCTTATCAATGGCCGGGCCCGCAAGATCAACGAAATTCTGCCCCGCTATGGCGTCGACGTATTGAGTACCCTGATTGAAGATCTGCTGCGCATTCAGATCAGTCGCTATGTTCAAGTCAGCTTTCAGAGCTTTGTCAATGTTATCGACATTCTCGGGGGCATCGAGATCGACATCGAGAAGGCCATGAACTATGACGACAACTGGGGCAAGGTGCACATTCATTTCAACGCCGGGAAAAACCATCTCGACGGCCGGCAGGCTCTCAACTATGTGCGCTTCAGAGCCGATGCCGCTGCCGACCTTGGCAGAATCAAGCGTCAGCAGAAGTTCATCAAGGTTCTGCTTGAAAAAGTTATGACCCCGGGCATTGTCGTTAAGCTGCCACAGATCGTCAGCCAGGTTTTCAAGCATATTCAGACCGACTTTTCATTGGCCGAGATTATTGCGCTGATCAAGGCTTTTGAAGGAATGAAGGTTGAATTCAGAAACAATTCTCTGCCGGGCGAAGCCAGATATGTCGATAAAATCAGCTTTTTCATGCCATATCAGGATGAAGCGGCAGCGATCGGCAGTGCCCAGTTCTCTGATCTTGCAGCGATAGAGCTGGTGGCCAGCTTTTCTTCGACCCAGCAGACCTCTGCCGGCGAAGCTGGTGTTGCATCGAGCGTGCCCGCGGTCGGATCAGAGGCTGTTGTCACGGAGCCGGTGACGGCCTCTTTTTCTGCAGATATTTCTGCATCAGTATCAGTCAATCTCCCTGCTACAACAACGGAAAATCTCAATGAAAACTGAACTTTTTGATTTTTTTCTGCCACCTGAGTTGATCGCACAGGTTCCGGCAGAGAAGCGCTCAGGCTCGCGTCTTCTTGTATATAACCGGTCGTCAGGCAGTCTTGAACATCGTCAGTTCTCAGATATTGTCGAGTATTTCAGGCCCGGTGATCTTCTTATATTGAACAGCTCGAAGGTGATACCGGCGCGTATTTTTACCCTGCCGACGTCAACCTGCAATGGCGGCGCTGAGGTGCTTTTTATTAAGTCGCTGACCAACAGCAGTTTTGAAGCAATGGTGCGGCCCGGAAAAAAATTCAAGCCCGGCCGCCGGCACCTGCTACCGGGAAATTGCGAGATTGAGGTCGAAAGTGTTCTTGAATCAGGGTTACGAGTGCTTCGCACTCTTGACGGGCGTGACCCGGTGGCGGTATTTCGCGAATTCGGCCAGATGCCGTTGCCGCCGTATATTACCTCGCGCGAAAGTTCACCAGACCGATATCAGACTGTTTATTCAAAGGTTGAAGGCTCGGTGGCCGCTCCTACGGCTGGTCTGCACTTCGATGACCATGTTTTTGCAGCACTTCGGCAGAAGGGTGTCAAAATAGCCGAAGTGATTCTGCATGTCGGCCTTGGCACTTTCAAGCCGATCGAAGCCGAAAGCATAGACGAACACCTGATGCACGAAGAGACTTTTTATATTTCCGAAGAAACCGCCGGGCTGTTTCGCTCGGCAAAAGAGACCGGCAGTCGTGTCTGGGCCTGTGGTACAACCAGTGTGCGCACTCTTGAATCGGCAGTTGATGAGCATGGTTGTCTGCGCACCGGCTGGCAGTCGACCGCATGTTTTATAAAACCTGGTTACACTTTCAGGGCGATTGACTGCTTTATCACCAATTTTCATCTGCCGCGCTCGACCCTGATCGTTCTGGTCGCGGCATTCGCCGGTCGTGAAAACGTAATGAAACTTTATGAAGAGGCGATTCGGCAAAGATACAGGTTTTACAGCTTTGGCGATTCGATGGTAATGCTATGACCGATAAGTTCACATTTTCTCTCGATTACAGCTCAGAAGAATGCTGGGGCAGAGCCGGCCGCATTCAGACCCGCAGAGGTGAGATTCCGACGCCGGTTTTCATGCCGGTCGGCACCGCCGGTACGGTAAAAACTCTTTCACCTGAAGAAGTCAGAACCGCAGGCGCCAGTATCATTCTCGGCAATACCTATCATCTCATGCTGCGGCCCGGTACTGGCGTGCTCGATCATTTTGGCGGCCTGCACCGGATGATGGCCTGGGATCGCCCGATGCTCACCGATTCCGGTGGCTTTCAGGTTTTTTCGTTGAAAAAGCTTAACAAAATCAACGACGAAGGGGTCGAATTTGCTTCACATATCGACGGGGCCCGCTACTGGCTGACTCCAGAAGAATCGATGCGAATTCAGCGTTCGATTGGGGCTGAAATAATGATGGTATTCGATGAATGCTGCCCGTACCCGGCCGACGAAAAGACAGCCCGGGCTGCAATGGAGCGCTCAGTCGCATGGGCGAAACGCTGCCGGGTCGATCACCCGCATCTGCGCAACGGTCAGGCGCTTTTTGGCATTGTGCAGGGGTCGATGTATCTGCCGCTGCGTCTTGAATCGATCAAAAGAACTGAAGAGATCGGTTTTGAAGGTCTGGCGGTCGGTGGTCTGTCGGTGGGTGAGCCCAAACCGCTGATGCTCGAAATTCTTGACGGCATGATGCCGCACATGCCAAAGAATCTGCCGCGCTACCTCATGGGCGTCGGAACCCCTGAAGACCTTTTTTATGGCGTTGAACGCGGTATCGACATGTTCGACTGCGTGCATCCGACAAGAATCGCCAGGCACGCGACCGTCTTTACGACTGAAGGCCGCATCAGCATGATGAACGCGCGCTGGCAGCTTTCCGATGCCCCGATCGATGCCAACTGCAGCTGCTACGCCTGCCGCAACTTTTCGCGTGGTTATCTGCGACATCTGTTCAAGGCAAAAGAAATTCTTGGTCTGCGCATGGCGAGTTTGCATAATGTGACATTTATGATTAATCTTATGAATAACATTCGTCAGTCTCTGATCGAAAAGCGTTTTATTGCGTTTCGCGATCAGTTTCTTGGCAGATACCTCGACAAGGAGAATAAATAATGGGCGTGGAAAAACAGTTGATGGACGCCGGGATAGCCGCCTTCAGGCAGGGCGATATCGACAAGGCAGAGGATATTTTTCGCAGCTTTCTCAAGGATTACCCGAACAGCGGGCTGGCAGACAACGCCTGCTATAATCTTGCCAAAATCGCTCTCAGCAAGGGAAATCAGAAAAAGGCTCTCAGCTGGTACGAGTATCTGCTCGAAAATTACCCTGATACCGACGCTGCCTATTTTGGCAAGGATGAATACGTAGAGCTGAGTCGTACGATGGGCAAAGGGCCGGTTGAAATTGCCGACGAATGCTATTTTAAAGGCAAGGCGCTGCTCGATAAGGGTAAGCTGGCTGAGGCCGAAGCTGAATTCAACCGTCTGATTTCACAGTATCCCGACTGCGAATACGTCGACAACGCCCATTATCAGCTTGCGGTTATCTGCAAGAAGCGTGGTGACCGTGAAGGCGTAAAGCGGCACGTTGATATTATTCTGACACAGTTCGCCGACACTGATGCGGCACTTTATGCCCGCGGGTTGCTGGTTTAAGGCTTACAGTCGGTAAATGCAAAAAGGGTCTGGCCGGAGTGGCCAGACCCTTTTTGTTGAGATTTTTACACTTATTTGAGAGTCAGAGTCAGGGTGTAGGCTGAGGAACTTTCCTCCTGAATCTTGAAGGCCGCAGATTCAGCAGTATAGTAACCTTCGCTCATGTTTACCGCAACGACGTTGAGATCGTAACCGGTGATCAACCCTGAGAAGTAGGCTTCGGCACGGTAATTCACGCTGACAACGTCAACATAAGGTACGATATCTTTGCCGCCCTGCCTGATGTAGACACGCGCTGTCTGGCCGGGTATAAAGCTGCCAAGCTTGGTGCTTTCGGGAGGGGTGCTGACTACGACAACTCTGAGGTCTCTTCTGATCGGCTCGATGTTGGCAAAATCGCAATCAATGGCGGCGATGGTGCCGCCGGGCAGGTTGCTCGGCAGGCTGACAGCAGAACTGATGGTCACGACATCATAGCCTCTGATTTTACATTTTACTGAAACTGTGCCGGCAGTTACCGGAATATCGTTGAGAGTGTAGGCGATAGAACCTTTGAGGGCGGTGTTGCCTTCTGTGTAAGTTGCGACGGCCTTGCCGGCTGCCTCGGCCCAGACGATGATATCGCGCTGCTGAGCTTCAAGAATGTAACCGGGCAGATTTCTCAGAGTTCCGGTAATATTGACTGTCATGGGCTGAACTTTTACTACTCCGAGGTCTTTGGGTGAGGCCCCGATTGAAATGGCTGGCCCCGCTCCGTTGGCTCCTGCGGTTGAGTATTCCTGATAGTTTATGCAGTTGATTGTATAGTGATGGTCGCCGCCTTCAAGTCCGCTCCAGCCGACATCTCTGAAGTCTTCGGCAGTTTCGAAGGTTTTTGTTCTTCTCTGAGAATAAGGCGTGGTCTGGGTAACGGTGAAATTGCGCAGCGGGCGACCGGTGATTGCGTCAATCGGGTAGCCCTTGAGGCTGCCTTTAACCAGATCAGAGGTTTTAGAGATTTTGATTACCGGAGCAGTAACGGTTTCGCCGTTATTTACATTAACGCTGGTTGCAGGAGTGTTTACCGTATCTGAACTCAGGCTTGTGGCAAGTGAGTAGCCATACTTTTCTACGAAAAGGTTCCATGAGCCCTTGCTTAAATCACTCATGACGAAAGAACCATCGCCACCAGTATAGACAGTCTTGTTTTCGTGTGCGCCTGTAGATGTAGTTCCGGCACCTCTTACCAGTACTTCAGAAACCGGCTGGTTATTGGCCGAGTTAATGACGTAACCTGTGATAGTTCCGCCCTGAATACCAAGAGAGCCCTTTTCGCAACCAGTAAAAATGATACTGGCGAGCGTCAGGACGAAAAGCAGCAGCCAGCGCCCTTTTGCTGTGGTTTGATGTTTCACCATCGTTGCCTCCATAAAAGTGTAGAAAATATCTCAGCAAGTCTATCGACAATTGCAATGACAATCTGAACACTTTTTTTCTTAAATTTTCTTATTTGAGGTCTGGTGAGAAAGCTTTTTCTTCATTTCCCGCATTTGCTCAGCCTGAACACGGGCTCGAGGAAATATCTCAGAGCTTGAATTCAGCGACTCATAATATGAAAGATGACTGCTCCACTGATTATTTGTTGCCCGTTATCTGCGAAAAAAACTTCTTTCTGCCGGAGGGTTAATTTTTTGTTCGGATACGCCGATTAGGTAGTGAAGCCGACTCTTTTAAGAACTTTGCTGGAGGCGTAATTATGAGTAGAGAAAGGCGGAACCCGATGACTTTCGGGATTCTGATGGCACTTTTTCTGGTGCTGCTGAGCAGCCTGGTAGGGTGCGAAAATGGGACCCTTGGCCTCAAGGGTGGGAGTATTTCTGGAACGGTTGTTGACAGCCGGACACTTGCCGGCATAACCAATGTCAACATTACCGCGATGGCAGGTACCGAAGCCAACAAGGCCACCAAATACACCACTTCCGACTCGAATGGTAACTTTCATTTTTCGAGCATGCGTGCCGATGAATGGACTCTTACCTTTGACAAAGTCGGCTATTTACCGATTGACACAACTGCTTCGGCAGCGGTCAAGGTGGTGGTCGTCAACAATGAAAGCCGGCAGGTTCCCCAGGTCAGAATGGACCAGACCTTCGTCAATCAGTATGTGACTATCAGAGGCACTCTCAAGGACGCCACCAATGGTACGATCATTACTTACGGTAATGCTCAGTTTCTTTTCGGCAAGGAATCATTCAGCAATCGCCTGCCGACAGAATTTACCACCGGCTTCAGAATTCCAGCATCGACCGGGCCCCTCAATGTTCTGGTCACGGTGGCGGGTTATGTAACCGCAACCATACCTCTGACCGACGCGGTTACCGATAGAGACCTCGGCACCATATCATTGCAGCCTGAAACCTACAAAATCGTGGGTCGCTGGGTCGACGTGCCCGGCTGGGTATTTGCTGACAAGGCTCAGGCAACTGTTTTTGCCCGTTCCGGCAGCCGCATTGTCGCAATGGCTTCATCGACTCTCGATGCACAGCAGTTTGAGCTCAACGGTATTCCCAAAGGCCTTTCGGTTACCATTGACGCCGAAATCAAGGGTTATCGCATGAATTCACCCATTTCGGTATATCCGAACGGCGACTTCCAGGGAACCATATATCAGACATTCTCGCTGAAAAACAATTTCTCGGCGATCATGCGCGAAGTCAGAGTCGTTTACAGCAACGCCGCTCTCGGCACCAATGACCGTGTCGGCGCTTACTGCGAAGAAACCGGCACCCGCTGGCCCGAAACGATTCTTACCAACCCGACCGGCACTGCGCTCGGAACGCCTGAGATTGTCGATCTGGGCACTCAGTATATGCCGACAGGCTACACCTTCACTTTTGTCGGTTACATTGTCGAACAGGGCGATTCAAAGCGCACTGTTTCGAAACTTATCAACGATGACGGCGCCGAAGCCCAGATCGTATCAATTCCATGAGGTTAAACATGCAAAGAAACTCTTCTCATTCAGCCGGGAGGTTTAATATTATGAATCTGAGATTCTGGGGTGGCTGGTTTCTGGCAATAGCCGGCATCAGCATTTTACTGACGATGGGTTGCGAAAAGGGCGCTCTGGGCGTTAAGCCTGCCACAATTGTCGGCCAGGTTGTCGACAAGGACAATCCTTCGCTTCCGGTGGTCAATGCAGTAGTCAGAATGATTTCCAAAGAAGCGGTCGGCACTTCTGAACTGGTACAGGGCAACAACTTTGTTTCTGCCGTTACCGGTGCTGATGGCAAGTTTGTTTTTGAAAGCGTTCAGGCTGACAATGTGGTTTTCGAGTATTCTGCTCCGGGCTATGCCAGCGAAATCTATCCGAAAGCCGAATCAGACGAAGAAGAGGGCGGCGGCACCACTGCAGA
>DAOQWI010000094.1:0-12856 GCA_035342015.1 Candidatus Ozemibacteraceae bacterium
CAGATGATAAGCCATGTGCTCTTCACGTCGTCTGAAAGCGATATTGTCGGTGGTTTCGCCCAATTTATCAGCATTGAGGCGCATGAAAGAAAGAAGATCCATCTGCCCGAGCATGCCGGGGTCGGCCAGACTGCCGCCGAAATCCGGTATGACCTGGCGGCTTTCAGAGATTTCGAGGTCGACACAGGCGATGTCTATACCCTTTGTCAGCGCCAAGCGCACCGCCTCGACCAGCGAATCTTCGGGCGTTATCGGAAAAATTTCGTCTTTCGGAGTAATAAGGGCCGTAATTTCGGGCAGATACGAAACCGCCCGTACCATTGCCGACTCATAAATACCCGGAACCTCGACCGCAACAATATCGGGCCTGAACTCTTCGATCTGCTGGCGCACGATCGTGGCGAATTCAGGGTAGTAATGATAACTCGGCACGGCCCTGATGTTTTCGAAGCAAAGCTCTTCGGGCCATCCGGCATCAGCCTGAACGTCTGCAGATCTGGCTTGCGGTTCTGTCATACCGACTCAATACCCTTCCGGCATGCGAATATCGGTAACATCGGCAATTAGACGTGCCCCCTCTTCAACCGCGCCGGCGATTTTTATGTTTTTGTCGCTGGCACAGATTTTACTGGTAAGACCGGCGAGCTGCACAGCCTGGCGCAGCGAAAAGGCCTGCTCTCTCGTGTCGGCAACCCTGAGAAAGGCCATGACCGCCTCGATCACACTGTCGTCGATAAAGCTCAGGTTGCTTTTAATTATCTGGCGCAGGGTCGCCTCGTCGGGCTCAGGTATTTCGAGACGCGGGCGCAGACGCGAGCGTATGTATTCAGGCAGGTTGAAAACACTGGCGTCTTCATTCATCGTAGCTGCGAGACGAAACTCAGGGTGTGCCTCAATGCGACAGCCAACCACGACGCTTTCTACATAGCGGCGGGCATCGAGCAGCGGCGCCAGCGACGCCCAGGCCTTGTCGCGCATGCGATTGCCTTCGTCTAGAATGCACACTCCACCCTTGACCATCGCCGACACCAGCGAACTGGCCTGATATTTTACCGTGCGGTTTTCGGTGAGAACCGGCGTGATAATCAGGTCTTCCGGGCGGGTGTCCATGGTGCACTGAAAAATGTAGAGCGGGCGCTTGATAATCTTTGCCATAGCCGCCACCAGAGTCGTTTTACCAGACCCGGGGCGACCGACGATCAGCGGGTTCATCGGCCGGTCGTCCCGGTGCACGGTCAGCCAGGCGGCCGCCAGCTGTTTCTCGACCCGACCGTTGCCGACCCAGGTGTTATCGATCGCGACTTCGGGCATCAGCTCAATTTCACGACCGTTGATAATCAGTTTTTCATTTTCAGGCTGCAACTTTTTATTCATCTTCGTCACCTTTCATCAGCGGCGGGGCGGGAAAAGCCGCATCGCGAGTTCGAGCAGATCGGCGTCGCTGCCGTTGAGCAGCTTTTCAGACTCTGCATCGGTCTGTTTCTGATCTTTCAGTTGTTTTGCCAGATTACGGCGCAGCTCGAGGGTTTCAGATCTTTCGATGCTGATACCGCCGCGTCGTTTGGCGCTGGCAGCGATTTTTATGGCGCTTTCTTCGTTGGCGGGTTCAACTACAACTTCGGGCTTGAGATTTTTTTTAAGGTTCTGTTCAATCGCTTCAATGGCCGTCTTCACCCCGAGGTATTGAGGGAACCTGTCAGGCTGCGCCTTAACCGCTGCGATCAGAGATACCAGGCGAAATTCCTGCCAGCGACGCACGAATTTGCGACGCCAGCGCGCCGCATCACTGTATTTTGGCAGAAAGGTGCCGCGCAGCACTTTGAAGGCCGTAACCGTAGAAGTATTTTTCTGCAGATAATCGAGATCAGCGACGAGTCTCTGCCTTTCTGAATCGGGCATTGCCAGGCACAGTCTGATCGATTCGTCATTGCTGGCGGCATCGAGGCCCGAGTACAGAGCAGTGGCAGGGAACCCGGCCCGCAGTTTCCCCATGATGACAAGATCGCAGGCCAGCGAGGTGTTAGCGGCCGGCACGATCAGGTCAAAGAATTCTGCGACCTTGAAATCGTTTACCACCGGGCAGAGGGTCAGAATATCGCCTTCAGAAGCCTGAACAAAGGCCATCAGTATCGTCTGCGACTTCGCAGGCCAGAGGTTGTAATTTATGGGCAGAACAAGACCGTTTTTGTCGTTCATTTCTTTGTCCTCCCCGCTTCTGGCTTCATGTTCGAGAGGTAAACCCTGAGAAATTCGCTAAGTGCGGGCAGTTCATCACTGCTCAACTGCTCACGCAGCGGCCGACATTCTTCTGTAATCCGGCCGAAGGTCTGGGTTGCGAATGACGGCGCTTTGCCGACCTTTTCTGCGGCAACCCCCGGTGCCAGTCTTTCGACGTAATAAAACCGCAGAAAGTTTTTCTGTTCAGGTCTGAAGCCTGCGAATACCTTGTCGAAGTAGCCGGTCCATGACTCAGCGTTCTCGCAGAGAACCGTTTTGACCTGACACAACTGTTCCATATTGAGCAGATTGCCTCTATTTTGATCGAGATATCTCTCGACAGCTTCGGGGCCGTTATCAGCATCGCCAGGCAGACCGTCAAGCGACTGTTCGAACTGCTCGGCAGTCGGAAAATTAACCAGCTTTTTCCAGGAACTATAAAGATTTTTTTCGCGCACCCACTCATTTAGCAGATTGAACATTTCCCATACGCGGTCACGCAGTTTTTCACCGATCAGTTTTTCGCGGCGCGCCATATTCGGAAAACGCAGTTTTTTTTCGACCTGCCAGAAGTTAACGAGCTCTTCAACGGTTTTGAAACCAAGCTTTACTCTGCTGTCTTCTTTCCAGGCCCGCAGGCCCCTGAACCTCTGTTTTGCAACTTTCTTCGAAGCAAATCGGTTAAGCGGCTGATCGTGCTGCAGCTGCTGGATAAACTGATTATAAAACCACTTGAAGTATGGCGGTGCTTCGGCGATCATGATCTTGCGGATCTGGCCCCAGACGATTGAAGCGATTTCCTGCGGCGGTGCCTTCGCAAGTTTGGCAAAATATGACATTGCCGGATTGAGAACCGTTTCCCATATTTTCTGCAGCCTTTCGCTGACCAGTTCATCTGTCCAGTGCCACTCGCCGCAATAATCGCGGGGCGGGTATTTTCTGATCCTGGCTGCCATTTTTTCTATCAGTCGATCGGCCAGGGCCTGGTCGTCGTAAAAGGACTCGAGTATCTGACGACGCATGGCCGCGAAACCGGGCTTCTTTACGGCCTCCTCAATCAGTGCCAGTTTCTGGTCTTCGTTTACATCTTCAATATCAATTTCGGTCATAGTTCCACCTCCAGGCCGTTGCGCACATACAGCAGACTGCGGGTCAGAACCTTTTCGCCGGTTATGGTTTCCCATTGCGAGGCATACAGATCGAGCTGGGTGCGGTAAAAGTCGTTGAGAATATTGCGCTGCGTCTCGTTGCCGATAAGGTTGGTCTTGTAGTCGACGATTTTCCAGCCGCCGGGCACCCTGAAAACCAGGTCGATGGTGCCGTTGATAATTGTAGCCCTTTTGCCGCCTGAATCTGCAATACAGGCAACCGGCACTTCGGTATGAAATTCGCCGGCCTGCAGGGCTTCCTGCCACAATTCAGCGGCCAGCACATTTTTGAGCATTTTAAGCAGCTTCGGGCGTTTTTTCTGAAGGTTCATTTCGTCTTCAAGGTAGTGTTCAAGAAGCAGTTCGAGCCGGGCGGCATCGTCACTGGCACCGGTAACCCGCCAGCGCAGAAGATTGCAAAGAACCTTATGCACAAAAGTTCCGACTTCGCGGCCCCCGTCGGAGTTCTTAGCCATATTACTTTTTGCCAGTTCAGCTTTTTCAGCCTTTTCCATGCGTTCAGTGACGCTTTCTTCTGCAAACTCACGCCCTGTCGAAGCTTCGCGCCAGGCCCGGCGTTTTTCGCGCCATTCTGTGATGGTTTCTTTGTCAGTGGTGGCAACGGCAGCCTGACCGGCTTCGGCGACAGGCGTCGGCAGTTCGAATTCAGGGCAATTGTTCATTGCTTCTTCAACACCTTTAGACAAGGGTGTGAGGGTGCTGCCGCCTTTGGCGTTGTGGCGCGAAACAATCAGCAGGTCGCGGGCACGGGTGCAGGCGACATAGTCGAGGCGAAGCTGTTCGGCGGCGTTGGCATTGACTTCAAACGGGCGGGCATTGTTCCAGCCGGGTGAACAGATAAATTCACGTTGCTGATAAGGCCCGAAATCAAAGCTCAGCCGCACCATTCCGCTGGCGACAGGGGCAGGTTCGTCGTCGATACCGCGATCGAGCATGACCTCACCGTCTTTGAACTGCGGGCGCTTTGCAATACCCATCAGCACAACCGGCGCTTCAAGACCTTTAGCAGAATGCATTGTCATCAACCTGACGCGGCCGGGCTCGTCAATACTCTGATCGACGGGCCAGTGTTTTACCCAGCTGCCTAGCACGTCGTTTGCCTGACTGAACAGCATTTTGTCGAAGAGTTTTTCGACATGGCGCAGAAAAGTTGTTTTAAGCAGGCCATAATCGCGCCCCTGCAACCAGGCATCGTAATGCAGAGCGGCAACGATGCGGCGAAAGGCTGTGCCGGGCGGCATTTCCTGCAGCCATTTTCTGAACAGCTTCAGTTTCAGCAGCAGGCGTGCCACCGTTGATTCGCCTTCGACCGGGGCGGTCAGAATGAGCCGGTTACCGGTTCGGCAGTATTCGTAGATCTCTTCGTCGCTGCAGCCGAAAAGCGGGCCGACGAGCACCCCCCAGACGATAGCGGCAGACCCGTCGACAAGGGCGCGCAGCACCCAGTACAGCGGTCTGAAGTCCTGCTGCAGCCTGGCCGCCAGAGTTTTGCCGCCACCCGACAGACTGACCGGAACCCCGGCCGCATCGAGGCGCAGCGCGTAGGTGGCGAGCAGATCGTTCTTGCGGCTGAGGATGAGAAAATCATCCGGGCAGAGCGGCTGCCCCTCTTTGATGCCCGCAAACGAACGGCCGAGCATGGCGGTGATGATATCGGTGAATTTTTCAGAATCGTAATCGGCCATGATGCGGGTGGCGCCGCCGTGAATTTCCGTCGGAATCGGCAGAGCGGCAACTGCCGGTGCCGAGCCACAGGTGCGCAAAGGCAGCATGGCCATGAACCCGGCCTGATCGAAAGTGCCGCGTTTAACAGTGCGCTGGGCATCGAATGCCGGCGCAAATGCCCGGTTAACCCAGCCGCAGATGCCGAGACGCGAGCGCCGGTTCTGCTGCAGCGAGATGATTTCGCCGCCGGTTGCCTGCAGATGGCGGCCGGCCTGATGATAAATCTGAATATCGGCACGCCGGAAACGGTAGACAGACTGTTTCGGATCACCGACCAGAAACAGCGAACCCGGCTTCGGTCTGGCCTGCAGCCAGTCTTTGACTTCGTGGTCATCGGCAGTGAGCAGAAAGGCCATTTCGGCCTGCAGCGGGTCGGTATCCTGGAATTCATCGATCATCAGAACCGGGTAGCGTTTTTGAACCGCCCTTCTGACGTGCGGGTTGTCTCTGAGCAGCTCGACGGTGCGCGACAGCAGGTCAAGGTAGCTGACATAGCCTCTCTGATTGCGCCAGTCACGCTCTCTCTGCCTGATTTTATCGAGAACCGGCTGAATCTGCGGGAACACATAATAACTATAAGCTTCGCGAAATTCTTTGCAGACAGCCTTTATATCATCGTTATACTGCTTGAACAGACCGCCATCATCGATACCGACGCCACCATCAGACAGTTTCGGGTCAGCCAGGTAGCGCATGGCCCGCCAGATATCCCTGATTTCGTCGGGAGTCCAGGTGGTTTTACCGTTGAATCGCTGCAGGCGGGCCGCAAGTTTTTCAAGGTTGAACCAGTGTTTCATTACCTCTTCGGCTTTCGCATCAACCCCGTTTTCAACGATTGCGGGCCGCGGGTCGAGTGACCTGATATCGCGCCAGCAGTCTGCTACGGTCTGCAGCAGGTCTTTCGGGTCTGGCGGCGGCAGCGGGTCGCTGCACGAAAAATCAATATCGGGGTAGCGGCAGTAAGCCCGCAGGCCCCTGATGATGCGGTCGGCTTCGGGGTCAACTTCGTGGTCAGCGAATGGCTTGAGCATTTCCGGGTGTTCGCTGAACATTTCGGCCCAGGTGCGCTTGAAAAAATACTCTTCGTCGCCCTCTTCAATTTCGCTGAACGACGGGTCAAGGCGCGCCTCAACCGGGTATTCGCGCAGAATTCTGGCACAGAAACCGTGAATGGTACCGACATAACCATCTTCGATTGTCACCAGAGCTTTTTCGAGCAGAGCTTTCTCTGCCCCGGCAGCGTCGACGAGGCGTGACTCGACACGTTCTCTGAAACGCCCGCGCAGCTCTTCAGCAGCTTTGCGGGTAAAGGTGATCGCGGCAATGCCTTCGGCCGGGCGACCGTTCAGCACCAGAGAAACCATGCGCCCGACGAGATTGTAGGTCTTGCCGGAGCCGGGCACCGCTTCGACGAGGAAGTTGCGGTCGAGCTCGTTATGTATGCGTTCCTTGACCTTTTCATCGATGCTGGCGTCGATGCCGTCTTCGCTGTAAGACCAGATTTCGGGGGCGGTCTTCGCGCCTTTTTTTGGCTTTTCAGCCTTTTCTGCCTTTTCGGTATTGCCGGTATTGTCGGCATTGCTGGCACTGTCGGCCTTTTTTTTGCGGCCGGTGGCGGTTTTAACGAGGTTATCTTCAGTTATTTCTGCGGGTTTTGTTTTCTTTGCAGTCATTTCAGTCGTCATCCCCTTTCACTTCTTCCTCGCCGCCATTGAACAACATGGCATAAGGGCACAGATTCATGGCATTACACTCTTCGCATGGCCCCGAAGCGGCAAACCGGCCATCGACGAGAAAGTCAAAAACGCCGGCCAGGCGCTCGTTGATGATCTGGTTTTCGTCGCCGTTTTCCATGACGATGCGCTGCCGCTGCCCGTTCTCAGTAGGGAAATATAGCCCGGAGCCGACTACCCGGCGCGGGTCACCACGTTCTGCGAGCATGCGGGCAACGGCGTATTTGTAGAGTGCCAGTTGCAACTGTGCCTTTTCTTCCTGCACCCCACCCTTCAGGAATTTTTTCGGCGAGCCGGTTTTGTAATCCCAGATTTTCAGGCCGTCAGAGGTTTCATCGATGCGGTCGATCTTGCCTTTGAGCCTGACGACTCTGCCGTCTTCCATTTTAAAAGGCACGGCTTCAGCAGTGTCGAGGCCCAGCGGGTTGATCTTGCCTTCGGGCAGGGTCATGCCGAAAAACAATTCGTAGCCGACCGGTTTGGCTTCGCCTGCGGCGGCGGCCTGACATTCACCGGTAAAAAATTCGAGGGCATCACGGCGAATCTGGGCTCTGCCGACCTCGTAGGCGGAAATGCCGGCGGGTGGCACCAGAATACGGTATCTGGCGGCGACCTCTTCAACGACATCTTCGAGCAGTCCGGCGTGCTTTTCGGTAACCGGCCAGCCGGCGCGCTGCAGAAATATTTCGTAGATTTCGTGCAGCAGGTTGCCGCGCTGCATGGCATCGAGCCAGCCCTGCAAGCCCGCATCAACCGTGTCAACCTGTTCAGACGGCATACAACCGACAACATGACCCAGGAAATAGGCGAACGGGCAGCCGGAAAGCTCGTCGATACCGCTGGCGGAGAGTGACCGTTCAGGATGGTCGCGGAAATCCCATGCGGCGGAATTCCAACCGTGGATGCCGTTTGCAACCTCGCTCGCCCCGGCGCTTCTGTTGGCCTGGGCCGCAGCGTGGCGTTTCCAGGTCGGGTATGTCTCTTCGAAAAGGGCGCGCAGTTCATCGCGGCTGCAGCCATGTATCTGGCGGCGCCAGAGCCATTCGCAGAGGTCGACGGCCGCCATGGCGTTATCGGCAAGATGACCGATCAGCGGCAGCGCAGCGGTGTTCAGCATTTTTGAAAATTCGCCGCTGCCACCGGTTTTCTGGCGCAGGGCACGGGTGAACAGCTCTGACGGGCTGGCGGCGCGGCCGCCAGGGTCGACCATCGCAAATGAAACGAAAATGCGGGTATCGTCGGTAATCTCTGCCCAGGCGGTGGAGAATCTGCCGATTGCCTCATAGCGGCTTTCTTCGGCAGTTTTCAGGGGTGGCAACAGTTTTCGGCTGAAGTCTGGCACGACCGGGTCGGTGCCGGCGCTACCCGGAACAGCGCTGTGCGACATACCCGGAAAAAAAAGCAGTTTGCGTTGGCTGAGCACTGCGGCTTCGGGTGAGGTGACGAGCACCCGGCCATCGGGCTTGAATGGTTCGGTTTCGCTGTCGAGACCGAGAATCAGCAGCAGCCACCACATGACCCGGCCGAGAGGCATCTCTGCGGCCTGTGTATTGCGGTATTCTTCGAGACGTCGCTTGATTCTGGCGAGGCGGCGCGCATCGTCTTCGCCCGAGATACGGGTGAATTTTTTAAGAAGCAGATGCAGATTCATGGCCATGGCGCCGGGCGCAATCTTTTCGGGGAAGCTGTCAATAAGAAATTGAATGGCCTTCGCCACGCGACGGCAGCGTTTCAGGATTTCCGGGTGACCGCGACTGGCGGCTTCATCGCCAACTGCCAGCAGTGATTTTTCGTAGCCGTTACGGCCGCCGTAAATGTGCGACTCGCGCAGCATTTTGATTATCTGCTGTGAGCTGACCTGGCGTTTGCCGGCGGCGGCCTCTTTTTTTGTCAGCGGCGGGAACAGACGCATATCGCCCTGGCTGAGCATGGCAATCAGGCCATCGGCCGGAAACCCGTCAGAGGCCCAGCGACACAGGTTCATTGCCAGGCGCCCGGGCTTGAATTCTTCGCTGCGATATGACAGGCTGACGGCGTGCGGAATACCCGCAATCCCGAGATTTGCGGTCAACAGGCCGGCATAACCGGCAGGGTCGGCAGGTGCGATTGCAACCTGCTCAAAAGGCAGGCCGGAGGCTCTGATCTGCCTGATAATCTCGCGGATCTCGGCCTGGGGTTCGGTGGCGGCAAACAACTGCAGTTCGGCATTATTCGGCAGACAGGCTGTGGCTTTGCCTGAAAAAGCAACCCGGCGCTTTTCGCTGCGCCACGAAGCTGGCAGATGTATATCTTCGGGGGCTGACCATGGCAACAGCACCAGCTGGTCGCCGGCCTGTTCGAGCACCTGGCGTTCGATCGGCATCAGTGGCAGGTTTCCCGGCAGGAGGATCAGATGGCTTTTTCCTGCCATGGCTTTCTGAAAAAGACACTCTTCGAGAATGCGCGGGTAGTCGAAAAGCGCGTTGGCCTTGAGGTAATCGCTGAATTTGCGCAGCAGTTCGCCGAGTTCGGCGGCCTTGCGGTCGTTGCCGAGAATTGCGGGAGTCAGCTGTTCGGGTTTGATACCGGCGAGGCGAAGCTGTTGAACGCTCTGCCACATCGCCTGCATAAAGCCCGGCATCTCGCGCGACGCGGCAAAATAGCCGTCGGGGCTGACCATTTCCTGGAGGATCAGCAGCCCTTCGCCAGGCTTGAGGCTTTTTGCCCGGCGCTCGATCATAAAAAAGCCGAGCGATCGGCTGATGCAGGCCGCCACCCCTTCAAAATGCAGGTTGATCAGCCCTTTTTCATGCCTGAGCAGCTGGCGCTGCATGAACTTTGCGCTCGCCTGGTCGGGGCACAGCAGTGTCTTTTCGCGTGTAACATTGTTTCTGACGATATCAAGAATTGCCTGAATCACGTATTTAACTCCTCATCTGCGGCGTGCCATTCTTCGCCGGCATCACCGACCCCGAAAAAAATAACCTGACGATCAAAATATCTGGAGAACTGAGGTTTACAGATCAGATTCTGACCTGATGACTCCTATTTCCGCTTTTTATTTGTTTTCCTGGCGGGGCTGTAAGGTGAAGCCGTTTCTGCCAGCAGATTCATGCCGGCCAGTTTTTTAACCTGCTCAGGCAACAGACCGGTGGCCTTGCAGACATCTTCGATCGACTGCCCCATTTTGAGAAGATTCTGAGCTACCAGCATGATCCCTTCCTGACGGCCTTCTTCCAGACCTTCCTGGCGGCCTTCTTTTCTGGCTGCCTGTTTTTCAGTGTTCATATCCAGAAGAAACATTTCTCTGCTGATCAACAATTCTCTGAGATGTTCATCGGTATTGGCTATGGCCATATTATTTACAACCTCGATAATTCCCGGCTCTTTTTTCAGGTCTTCCGGTAAGTCTTCAACGGAACGATACAAATCACCAAACTTCAAGATATGCAGCCACTTTTCGAATCTGCTGCGCAATTTTGCCGGCTTTTCTCCATCAAATTTCGAAAGTTCGACAAAATGATATTCTATCAGATCGGTCAAGGGTTTGTGCGTTTCAACATGGCTGATCAGAAACTTGTTGTAGATATCCGGTTCCCCGATGATTGTCTCGCCCATTATCCACAGGCAGACAGTCTTGTTGAGATCGGCATAACTGCCGCTTTTTGCCAGCTGCCTGGCATAGCTCACCGAAGAATAATAGACGACCCTTTTTATCAGCTCTTTATGGGCGCGCATCTGCACTTCGATGCAATATCTTCTTCCTGCTTTGTCCATGGCTCTGACATCTATGATCGAATGCTTGTCATTACGATATTCAGGCAGGTTGAATGGATTGAGAATTTCGAGAGATTCAATCTGGTCTTTGCCTCGCAACTGCAGCAAAGCATTAAGAAGCAAAGTCAAAAGTCGTTCGTTGCCGGGACTGGAAAAAACGATCTTGAAAACCATATCATGGGTCAGATTGAAGAATTTTTCGCCATCTCTGCGGTCATCCAGAATATACATCTCCGACTCCTGACACTTTATTAACGCACCCGATTTTGTTAATGTTCAAGTATAAAACATTTGATGATCACAACCAAGTAACAAATAAGATGTTTGAGCAGCATGACTGACAGTCAAAATTCGATTTTCTGCGCTATCGATTCTTTTCTTTTCCCAGTTCCGGCTGCATGAACGCCCACAAACTCAGTATTCGCGATGCAGCAGGTGTTTTTTGTCGCTGTTTGCATTCTTAAATACTATATTCCGGAAATTCTGTCTCTTTTTTCAGGTTATTTTCGATAACTTGACTTTAATAACGCACGCCGTTATTACTGAGGTGTGATCAAGTCATTTAAATGCAAAGAGACTGAGAGGTTGATTAAATGGCAATTAGAAAGGTAAAGCCGGTTCCGCCGGGCGAAATTCTGCTTGAAGAATTCTTAAAGCCTATGGGTATTTCACAATACAGACTGGCCATGGCGATTGGTGTCCCGGCACGTCGCATCAATGAGATTGTGCACGGTTTGCGTGGCATAACTGCTGATACGGGCCTGCGCTTATCAAAATTTTTCGGTTTGTCTGAGGGTTTCTGGGTAAATCTGCAGACCAGATACAATCTCGAAATTGAAAAAGAACAGATTGCCGAGGCCCTTGAAAAAATCAAACCCTGGACCAAAGCGGCCTAGCCCAGTGTCGCATTATAATTTCATATTTATTCTTCATTCCCGCTTTTCACCTCCAGAGGCGAGCGTGATGATGTAGCAACAGGTTTTTCTTGAACTAACTCAGGCTTTTTTGAACAAATCGCTGATCCATTTTTTGCATGTTACTGCTATGCAATTTGTTCGAATGTAACTCGCCGTAGAAGTGTTTTTGGTCTGAATTCCTACGACTTTTCGCTTGTGCCGACCGATGACAATTTGATAGTTTCCTGCAAAAACGCGCCTGCCAGGCGCGGGTTTTATTAACGAAAGTCAAGACTGCGATCAAAGTCAGGAAGCTTACTCAAAGACGCCATCCCACAGGCAGTTTTAAAAGCAGTCAGTCCAGTTCAATTTTCATGTGGGTTTGGCTCCACAGGAAAGGGGATTTAAAGGCAAGATACGCATCATCTATCAGGCCTGTTATAGCCGCACACATTTTGTCTTCATCAACCCGAGTCAGTTTTTCCAGCAATTTAGGCGAGGCCTTATTGTAAAGGCTCTCAATAAGCGTATCGCGATCGCGACATTCGCTGGCAGTAAGTTCAATCTGGCAGCCCAGAACCGCAAAATTCGCTTTCATATCCGGGCTCTTAAGCCCATGCCTGGCAGTGGGAAGCAGGTCGTATACGTTGACAAGGTTCAGATGCGCGCTTCTGACAACATCCGACAGAACAAAGATCAGCTCGTTTTCAGACAGCGCGTCCAGGCACTCTCTCAATTCCGGGCTGGCCTTTTTGAACAGGCTGTCATAAAGGTCATCGAACGTCATACAGTCTTCTGACGTCAGCACAAGCTCGTGTCCCAGTACATTAAACTTTTTCTGGTGAAGTTTCGGCATAGTAAAACTCCTTTATTTTTGTAACCTTCCGGGTTGGCTTTGTTCGTAAACATTCATATCAGCAGTGCTTTGCCGGATTTGCCTGATCATCATATTGCCTGGAGCGGGTTACGGTCAGCTACTTTTCAAGCTGGTCACGAACTTCTGCGATCTCATACAACGAGGCTTCGGCCATGGCCCCGGCCGTAATCGAATCGAGCCAGACCGCAACTCTTCGGCTGAAAGTGACTCATCGAGAAAATATGTTTTATGCAAAAACTTTACACCATGGCAGACCCTCCTGCAAAGATAATTTATCGCTGTTAAATTCCGCCCGCACTTATAATATTCCGGAAAACCGTTTTATTTTTTCATTTTTGTTATTTTCTATCCGGAAATACGCCCTGCAGGTGCGAAAGAGGTTTGAATTGACATTCTCAGGCCAAAAGTTTAATCTTGCAGCAGTTCAGAAAAAGCAATGATTGAGACAAACAGACAATATAGAATGTCTTTTTCCACCGGGGG
>DAOQWI010000095.1:0-12703 GCA_035342015.1 Candidatus Ozemibacteraceae bacterium
ACCGTTTTATTGAGAATCTGCAGGTCGGTGCGGGCGAGGTTGATGTCATTATCAATCTTGAAAAGGTCGGGAAGCAGGCTTTCGGTAGTGTGACTGGCCGGCGAGAATCTGAGGCCCTTCGCCAGGTCGAGCTTGATTTCTTCAGGGTTCTGAATGTCGAGAACGGCGGCGAGATCGTATTTTAGGTCACCAAAGCTGTTGCGGGCCTTTACCAGTTCTGAGTTTGAATTCAGCTGCTCAACTTCGATTCTGAGAATATCGTTGCGCAGCACCAGTCCGAGTTCTTCGTTCAGTTTGGCAACTTTCATCAGTGCGGCGATCAGAATCAGGTCGGTTTCGTGAATTTTCATCAGTTCCTGATCGCGCACCATCTTGAAGTAGATGCGGGTCAGATCGCGCAATACCTTGATTTTCTGGTTTTCCTTGTAGGTTTTCTTCATGTCTGATTTCAGGGCGGTGATTTCGCGCTGAATCATCGGAATCCGGCCCAGACCGGGGTAGCTCTGGGTAAGCTTGAGCGAGTAGCTCAGCATGTTATCGATGCTGGCCGGGCTTTTTTTCTGGTAATCGTCCTTAAAATCCTTGTGGGTTTTGCTGACGTTGAAATTAACGTCTGGAATAAGGGCGTTGAATGCTTTTTTTTCTTCAATAAAGCTCTGTTCAATTTCGAGGTCAGAGATCTGCAGACTGAGATTGCGTGAAAGTGCCGTCTGTGCAAGTTCTGCAAGATTGGCCGACCAGCCCGCTGTAAGATGCAGGCAGAAAAGCACGAGGGTGGGAATCAGTTTGCGGTGAATCATTGTGGCAGTACTCCCTTGAGAATGATTTCGACGGTTTCTTCGAGTTCCTGGGCGGTGGCCGGAAGGCCGAGTTTGTAGTCACGGAAAAGATAGAAATGCGCGGCGCCAAACAGGGTCGAGGTTATGGCCTCGGGTTTGAATGGCTTGATTCTGCCCATTTCGATCTGTTGCTGCAGGTATTTGTGCAGATAGGCAATGCTGGGCAGGTGTTTCGGGTGGCAGTTCGCAGTGCGGTCACCAGTCTGCTGGTCGCGGGCGAATTTTACGAGGCCGAGGCGCTGGTGCTGTTTAAAAACCCTGATCGTGGTCTGCATGGCCGCCTGCATGAAATCGGCGGGTGGCATGGTATATGGGCAGCTGCTTTCGAGTTCAGCAAGAAGGTAATCGCGAAAGCGGTTTTCGAGGGTTTCAAAAAGGGCTTCCTTACCGATAAAGTAGCGATAAAATGTGCCTTTGCCACAATTGGCGCGACTGACGATGTCGTCAATCGTGGTGCGCTCGAAGCCTTTTTCGTAGAAAATATCGAGGCCGGCTTCGAGCAGCAGATCTTTTTTGGTTGGTTTGCGTGCCATTTAATAAATCTTTCAAAAAAAATGCGAGACTGACTAGTCAGTCCGTTTTAGCTGAAAGATCAAAAAATGTCAATAGCACCCATAGCATTACCGGTGCATTATAAAATCCCGTGTTTCTGGGACAAATACCTGGAGTTGTTTGGGGAACAGCAATTTTGCATGGTTAATGCAGATAATTGATCAGAGAAGAAAAAGAGAAAAATAAGAAAATGTTTGGTTGACGGCGTTTGTGCATTTATCATTACAGAGTTAAATCAAATACTTGCGTGCAGGGAGATTTCAATGGAACAGGGTATGGGCAGAATGTCGTTTTCACGGGCCCTGGTGGTCATAATTTTTCTTATCATATCTCTGGTCGGCGGTTTGATGTATTTCGGTGCCTCGCCGCATATTCCGATTCTTCTGACCGCGGCTTTTGCTGCGGTTGTTGCCATACGCTCAGGTTTTTCGTGGGCAGAAATCGAAAAGGGCATTCTGAACACGATCGGCATGGGCATGCAGTCGATTCTGATTCTGATGATTATTGGTTGCATTATCGGCGTCTGGGTGCTTGCGGGCATTGTTCCGGCGATGATTTACTATGGCCTGAAGATTATTTCACCAGGTATTTTTCTGGTGGCAACCTGTATTATCTGCGCCATAGTTTCCCTTGCAACCGGCAGTTCCTGGACCACTGCAGCCACCGTCGGTATCGCTTTGATGGGAGTTGGCGCAGGTCTTGGCATTCCGGCCAGCATGGTGGCGGGGGCCATCATTTCTGGTGCTTATTTTGGTGACAAGATGTCGCCGCTTTCAGACACGACGAATCTGGCGCCGGCAATGACCGGTGCGAAACTGTTCGATCATGTCAGGCACATGGTCTGGACAACCGGCCCGAGCATGCTGATCGCATGTGTGATTTATGCGTTCATGGGTATGAGTTTCGCGGGCAAAGAGCTTGACGTTGCCGGTATCAACACGATTCTCGACACGCTGGCAAAAAATTTCGCAATCAATATCTGGCTACTGATTCCGCCGATTCTGGTTATCGGAATGGTGATAATGCGTACACCCGCTCTGCCAGGGTTATTCGGCGGGGTGGTGCTCGGTGGTCTGTTCGCGGCAATCTTTCAGAATGCCGGGATGGCGGCAATCATCAAGGCAGCGCATTCAGGTTTTGTTTCTGAAACCGGGGTCGCAGCAGTTGACAAGTTGCTTACCCGCGGAGGTCTCGAAAGCATGATGGGCACGATTTCGCTGATCATGATCGCCCTTTCCCTTGGCGGGGTCATGGAAAGCTCCGGGATGCTGCATTCTATCGCCCTGAGAATTTTGACCTATGCCCATTCTACCGGCTCGATGGTAGTGGCTACGTTTTTTACCTGTGTTTTCTGCAATCTGGCGGCGGGCGACCAGTATCTTTCGATTGTCATACCTGGTCGTATTTACAAAGATGCCTTCGAAGAAAAGGGGCTGGCACCGAAAAATCTGTCACGTTGTCTTGAAGACTTCGGCACTCTCACTTCGCCGCTGGTTCCATGGAATACCTGCGGGGCCTTTATGGCAACGGCTTTGGGCATTCACCCATTTGCCTATCTGCCCTATGCATTTCTGAACCTGATAAACCCGGTTATTTCGATTATTTACGGTTATACCGGCATTAGTATGGAACCGGCAGTGCATGAGGATGCGCGAGACTGAGCGGCTTGAGCCGGGAGGCGAAATTGAAGCAATCTGAGGTGACCGTCACAAGTTTTTTCGGTCTGGCGCCGGAATTTTCGCAGGCGATGCAGATTCGCACCGCGGTTTTTGTTGAGGAGCAGCGGGTGCCGGTCGAGCTGGAACGTGATGAGTTTGACGCGATTGCTACACACGTGTTGCTTAAGATTGGCGGTGAACCTGCCGGCACCGGGCGCATTTTCCCTGACCCGCAGGAACGTGCGACGATTCGGCTTGGCCGGGTTGCAGTTTTAAAGGCGTTTCGCGGTCGAGGTCTTGGCAATCTGATTGTGACTGAACTGCTGCGGCAGGCGCAGAGCAAGGCCGGTTGCCGGCAGGTGCTCATTCATGCGCAGAAACAGGTTGAGGCCTGGTATGCGGCGATGGGTTTCGTGGCGTTTGGTGCCGAATTTGTCGAGGCTGGTATTGTACACCGCGAAATGGTTTATGTGCTAAAATGAAAAACCGCCCTGCCTTGCGGCGGGGCGGCCAGTTTAAGCTGGATTAATAGCGATCTCTGCCACCGCGATAGCCGCGGTCGCCTTTATCGTCGTAATCATCGCGATCGTTGTAACCGCCGCGACCACCTCTGTCGCCTCTGTTGTCGCTGCGATAGCCGCCGCGATCGCCACCGCGGGGTCTGCTGTCACTGCGGGCTTCTTTGGGGCGAGCCTGGTTGATTTTCAGGTTGCGACCGTTCATGTCTGCTTCGTTCAGAGCCTGGATGGCTGCTTCGGCGGCTGAATTGTCAGGCATTTCAACAAACCCGAAACCTTTTGATCTGCCGGTATCGCGATCTTTGATGATGCTCGCGCTTGTTACTTCACCGTACTGACCAAACATGTTTTTGAGCTGTTCTTCGGTTGCACTGTAGGGCAGGTTACCAACGTAAATGTTCATTCAGAAAAATCCTTAAAGGCGTGATGTCCGGGGTGATTTCGCGAACTGGCCGCAAACCGGGAAAACCACCAGAGAAACCGGTTTACAACCACAAACCAGGCTGGTTTGCAGAACAATTGAATCATAACCGCGAATTATTTTTTTGTCAAGTCATGCAGCAGGTTTTTAAGGGGGCAATACCTGATAATACTGACTGGTAGCTGTAAGTGTGTTGAAACCCTCTCCAGTAGCCGTTTTGATAAAAATCCTCCATGTGCCTGAACCGTGATAGAATTGGCAGAGTAATTTAAGAAGTTTTCGTAAAACAGGTGACAAAATGAGTAACCAGAACCGTGAAGCGATCAAGGCAAGTCTGATTTATGGTCTGCACGACCGGCCGCCGCTTGGCGAGGCTATTTTTGCGGCTTTGCAGCATCTGATAGCGATTGTCGTCTCAATAATGACGCCGGCGCTGATTATCTGCAGCGTGCTTGGCATTAACGCTGCCGACACCAGTTACATTGTCAGTATGTCGCTGCTGGTTTCGGGTGTTGCCACTTTTATTCAGGTTAAGAAAATCGGCTTCGTCGGTTCAGGCCTGCTCAGCATCCAGGGTACCAGCTTTGCATTTATCGGCGTCCTCATCGCTGCCGGAAAAAGCCACATCGGTGCCGGCAATTCGCCGGAGTCGGCGCTGCCGCTTCTGTTTGGCCTCTGTTTCGTCGGCTCATTCATCGAAATGATCTGCAGTCGGTTTATCAAGCCCCTGCGCCTTCTGATTACGCCTCTGGTGTGTGGTATTGTCGTGACGCTTATTGGCATGACCCTGATTGGCTCTGCGGTAAAGAGCTGTGCCGGCGGGCAAACGGCCATTGACGGTTTTCTGAATGGCAGTGTGCCAGCTTCGGTGATTCAGAACAATCTGTTGCTGGCTTTTATTGTTGTTGCGACGATTCTGATTTTTAACAGCCTCAATAACCGCTGGATCCGCATGAGTTCGATTTTTGTCGGCCTGATTTTCGGCTATGCCATCGCTGCAATCGGCGGCAGAGTTGATCTCAGCGCCATGCCGGTTTCGAGCTGGGTGATGGTTCCGCTGCCTTTTAAATACGGCTTTAATTTTGATATTTCGGTATTTCTAGGTATCGCTTTGCTGTACCTTGTGACCCTTGTTGAAACCATCGGCGATATTACGGCGACCTCTCTGGTTTCTGGCGAACCGCTCGAAGGCGATGTCTATCTGGAAAGGGTCACCGGTGGCGTTTTTGCTGACGGTTTCAACTCGCTGCTGGCTGCGGTATTCAATACTTTTCCGAATACAACTTTCAGCCAGAACAACGGCATCATTCAGCTGACCGGTGTTGCGAGCCGTTATGTCGGTTATTTCGTCGCCGGTTTTCTTACAATTCTAGGCCTGATTCCTTATTTCTCGGGGCTGGCCACCCTGATGCCGGCGCCGGTTCTTGGCGGCGCAACTTTTCTTATGTTCGGCACCGTCGCGGCTTCTGGCATAAGAATTATCGCCACTCAGCATATCGACAGGCGCGGCACGCTTATTCTGGCGGTTTCAATGGCAGCCGGTCTGGGCGTCAGCTTTGAGCCGGCACTGATAAAAGCTCTGCCGCAGTCTCTGCATGGCATGCTGAGTTCTGGCATAATTTCTGGCGGCCTGACAGCGATAGTTCTCAATTTCGCTCTGCCCGGCAGCCCTGCCGAATACCTTCAGGCAAAACCCGCCGACGTCAGCATGCGCCCCGAAGTTGAATAAGAGCGATTATAATTGCTGCATTCAGTTACCGGCATAGCCCGGGACTGACTACAGTTCACCGATTTTCTGCTCCGATTTTTATTTGTATATTGTATGTTGCATAAAAAATGTAACCTTGGTCGGATGCGTGAATTTTATTGGCCGGTGCGCACCATTTGCAGAAGTGCAGTTAAAAATACCTTTCTGTGCCATGGCAGGCAGACGTAAACTTACATGGTAGTTTTTTATATTAAGAGGGGGCTTTAAATGCGAAAAATTAATTTGCTGATCGCGGTTCTTTTCATGTCTCTGGTTGCTTTTGCCGCTCAGGCTCAGACCATCGAGCAGAACTTCTTTCATCAGCTGAAAATTGGCGAAGCAGCCCAGAGCTGGGAACACCGCATCGACCTGCCTGAAACCGCTTCCATGCAGGGCAAGATTTTTGTCGCCCGCAACCTCGACCTGCGTATGGGAAAACTGGTTATCGAACGCGAAATGCTGACTCCCACCTTCTATTATGTTAAGGTCAGACTGCCGAAGCACCCTGAAGTGCCAATGGCCGGCAATCTCAAAGTAGAACTGAAGATCGGTGATGTGCCTTCAGCTCAGAAGCCAGAAGCTCCGACCGCCCTCGCTCTTGCTGAAGTCGGCGCCACTCTGAAGCCGATTTTTACCTGGAAAACCGACAGTCGCTATGCTGCTGTAACTCTTTTCGATCTTACCGAACAGAAAACCATCTGGGAAAGAGTCGCCACCATCAACGGTCATATTGGTTTCGACGAAGGTTACCTGAAAAAAGATCACCGCTATCGCTGGGCTGTTAAAGTCAGCGGCGAAAACGGCAAATACTCAGCCGAAACTGTTGCCGGTTTCAAGATCGTCGAACAGAACGGTATCGTCGTAGCGATTCCTGAATAAACCGTAAATCGAACGCAATAAAGCAAAGCCCCCGGCCGGTTCAACCCGGTCGGGGGCTTTTTCTTGCTGCAGCTACAGTTTTTAAACCTGATGCGGCCTGGCTTTTATGGCAAAAAGCGCAGGCTGCCTTTGATCAATTTCCGGCAGCAGCGGCGGGCGGCTCGGTTGCGGCAGGTGCCGGAGCCGGGTTTTCGGTCGTGGCTGAGTCAGTATCGCCAGCGGCGCCAGATTGCGCGTCGGCCGGGGCATCGGTCGGAACCGGGGTGATTTCGGAGCAGACAAATTCGTCGCCGGTCAGTTTGAAGAAGTAGAAGCCGGCGGTCGGACCTGCGTCTTCATTGAAGATTTTACCGAGGGCGCGAATCTGGTTTTCGGGCATGAAAACGATGTCTTCACCGTTTTTCTGATACATGTCTGAGACCATGAAGTCACGGCTCAGCTGTTCTTTTTCGTATTTAAAGTTCATGCCGACGAACTTTTTGCCGGCGGCGTCGTATTTGAATACGTAGAGGGCGCTGGTTTCGGGGCCGGTCATGGCAGCGGTGATGATTTCGGGCACGCCGTCACCGGTCAGATCTTTGACTGTGAGCGGGCTGGCAGCGCCGTCGATGATGAACAGTTTTTCCTGTTCGCCGAGGGGCAGCGAGGCCCACATTTCTTTGCCGTCGACGCCGAGCACTTTCAGGGTGACGGTTCCCTTGTCGATGCGCTTGATCACGTTGAATTTAGCTTCGTTGAGAACGATCGAGTTTTCAGAAAGAACCGGGTTGGTTTCGCCGGGCACTTCGAGGTCGGCGAATACCGGCGCTGTGTACATCAGGGCTGCGGCAAACAGAGAAGAGAGAAGTATGCGTTTCATTGATTTACCTCGTTATTTAACGTCCCACTGGTAGAAGTTGTTGGCTTTCATGATGCCAATCAGCTTGGAAGCGTAGTTCGGGTCGGTTGCGTAACCGGCTTTGTGAATTTCCTGGGCGTAGCGGTCAGGGTTGTTCTTATACTGCAGCGCATAGCCGTAGCGCGAGTTCTGCAGCAGCTTGGCGTGATCGTCGAACGATTCCTGCCAGCTGTGGTATTTGCGGAAATTATCCTGGATGGTGATCATGCGGCCGTTAACGAATTCCTGGGTCGAAACTCTGGTCGAGCCGGCGGGGCCGGTACCTTTGATGCCGAACATGTTTTTTGCATCACCGATGCTCGAAGAGCCCCAGCCGGTTTCGAGGGCGGCCTGAGCCAGGGTTACGGAAGCGGGCACGCCGGTTCTGCGCATATTTTCGCGGGCGACCGGGCCGAAGACTCTTGAGAATTCTGCGGGTGAAAGCTTGCCGCCCTTGTAGCTCGAGATGGCACCGGTATCAGCGGCTGAGCTCGAACTTGAAGAGCTACTTGAGCTGGAGCTGGACTTGTTTTTTGAACCTTCATCGGAGGCGGTTTTGCCTTCGTTCATCGACAGATGCCCGCCGTTGCGGGTGTCGCCGGGGTAGTAGGGTTCTTCCTGGGAAGCGGGGGCGCCGGGGATCGAGATGTAGTTTTTGTGCATATAGCCTTTTTTGCCATCGATCTCGACCTGGTAAAATTCGCCCGAAACGCCGGTAACGGTTACTGAGCTACCGGGTTCGAAGAGACCAAGAACGACGCCCCAGGGCCACGAGCGCAGGCGCAGGCGACTGCCGGCTTCGATTGTACCGGCAACCGGAAATTTGTCATCAACTTTGGTGTTTTTGTCACCGGTGGCGACATTGGTTGAGTCATCTGGTTTTACAGCGTCTTCTGTGAACGGGGTAGCCGCCAGAAGAGAAAAGCAGGTGCCCAAAAATACTATTAAAAACATAAATGCAAGTTTTTTCATGGAATTTCTCCTTCTGAATATGCAAATTATACTGCAACTTTTTAAAAATAGTTTTTTAAATTTAATTCTTGAAAGAATACTAAAAGGGTGTCATAATAGTGAAGAGATTCACAACGGGGGGTAGAGAATGCAGATTAAACTGAATACCTTTGATGTGTTGATGGCGGCGGTCAAGCTTGAAATGCGCGGCGCCAGGTTCTATGCCGATGCCGCAAAAATGGCTTCGGGCAGCGAAATGCAGTTGCTGACACAGCTTGCTGAAATGGAAGCGGGGCATGCGAAGCATTTCAGCGATATTCTGGCCGAATTCGAAAAGAGCTCTGATGAACGGCAGCCCGATACTGATGAAGAGTCAGATGCTTATCTGCAGGCTCTGACTTCAGACCGCATTATATCAACCGAATGCCAGATCGAAGATGGTGATACTTACCCCGAAATACTTGAAAAGGCCATGCTGATCGAGAAAAATTCGGTATTTTTCTACACCTCGGTCAAATACAGTCTTTTGAACGAAAAAGCGGTGCCCGATCTTGACCGCCTGATTGGTGAAGAAGTCGGTCATTTCAAGGCGCTCAGTGATGCTCTGGCCGCCTGGCGCGGCAGAAACCGTTAAGGGAGCAGCAGATGTCAGCATACGATTATTCGCGCGAAGAATTTGCCGCCGTTTTTGCCGAACTACAGAAGACTTATCAGATTTATGGCCCGAAAAGATTCGTTGGCCGCGGGCGTTTTTCTGATACCGACCTGATCAAATACGCGCCTTTGGTCTCGTTAGACGATCTGGAACTGACCGAAAAGAGCAGTTTGTCGCCAAAATCACTGGTTTTTCCGGCCGATGAAACGATTTTTCATTTTAACGATCACGAATTCAGCCAGCCGCAGCTTAAAGAGAACGGTGAAATCATCGTGCTGCTGCGCCCATGTGATATAAACGGTTTTGCCCGCCTCGACAAAATGTTTCTCGAAAACGGCGGTCAGGCTGATCCTTATTACCAGCGGCGACGCCAGCGCCTGCATTTTTTCATGATCGAATGTCGTGAATCATTCGAAAACTGTTTCTGTGTCAGCATGAAATCGAACATCACCGACAATTATGAAGTTGCACTGCGCTTTTCCGGTGACCGGGTTGCGGCGCAGATCAAAGATCGGCGTTACGAAAGCCTGTTCGGTCAGAAGGGCCACACCGTCAGCTTTTCCCCTGAGTTTGTCAGCGGCAATGACAAGCAGGTCGAGCTGCCGACCGTCGAGACAATGCCGGCCGAAATGTTCAACCACAAAATGTGGGAAGAATACGACAGCCGCTGTATTGCCTGCGGGCGCTGCAATACTTCGTGCGTGACCTGCAGCTGCTTCAGCACTGTCGATCTTTTTTATGCCGACAGCCGGCAGTGTGGTGAGCGGCGGCGCGTCTGGGATGGCTGTCACCTCGATGGCTTTTCTGACATGGCCGGCGGGCATTCGTTTCGCAAGAACAAGGGTGAACGCATGCGTTTCAAGACTTTTCACAAAATTTATGATTTCAGAAAGCGCTTCGGGTTCGACATGTGCGTCGGCTGCGGTCGCTGCGACGACGTCTGCCCAGAATATATTTCGTTTTCGAGCTGTATAAACAAGCTCAGCCGAACTCTCAAAGGGGGCAGCGATAAATGAGCGGTAATCCCTATCAGCCTTTTCCGGTGAAGATCACGAAAATTGTCAACGAAAGTGACGTTGAATTCACGATGACGGTCGATGCGAGTCTTGACATGGTGCCCGGGCAGTTTTTTCAGGTATCGTTGCCGAAGATTGGTGAAGCGCCGATTTCGATCAGCAATTATGGCAAAAACTGGCTGCAGTTCACAATTCGCGCGGTCGGGCGTCTGACCGGGGCGATCCAGAATCTGAGAGTTGGCGAGAATCTGTTCATTCGCGGGCCTTATGGGCACGGGTTTCCGGTCGAGAAGTTCGTCAACAGCAATTTGATCATCGTTGCGGGCGGCTCGGGCGTGGCGCCGGTAAGGCCGCTGATCAGTCAGATCGTTGCCGGCACGCTGCCGGTTAAATCGTTGAAGCTGATTACCGGCTTCAAATCAAAAGAAAGCATACTTTTTACTGACGATATTCAGGTCTGGAAGCAGAAATGCGACATGACCCTGACGATCGACAAACCCCAGGACGGCTGGAACGGCGATACTGGCCTGGTGACCGAGCATATCCGCAGACTGAAGCTGGATATGCCTGATAACTATCAGGTTATTGTTGTCGGGCCGCCGGTGATGATGAAGTTTGCGACTGCCGAATTCAGACTGCTCGGTATACCGGTCGACAACGTCTGGGTTTCGTTCGAGCGCCTGATGTCATGCGGGCTTGGTAAGTGCGGGCACTGCAAGATCGATTCGACCTACATCTGCGTCGACGGCCCGGTAATGAACCTGTCGCACGCTGCGACACTTATCGACTGAGAGGTAAACCATGTCACTCGATCTGAACAGAAAAACCGTTGCCAAAAATGCCTTCAGAATCACCAAGCGACGCAATCACACAGCGATCAGAATAAGGGTGCCGGGTGGGCATCTCAATGCCTCGCAGATTGCCCGGATTGCAAAAATCGCCGAGCAGTTCGGTGACGGCAACCTGCATATAACGACCCGCCAGGGTTTTGAGATTCCGAACATTCCGTTCGAGAAGATGGCCGAAGTCAATGCGGCTCTCAGACCCCTGATCGAAGAGCTGGAGCTCGAACATGGGGTTAAGATCGACAACCCGGCAGCGGGTTACCCGGCGGCCGGCATGCGCAATATTTCGGCCTGTATCGGCAATCGCACCTGTCCGTTTGCCAATACCGATACGACGGGCCTGGCGCAGCGCATCGAAGCGGTTGTCTACCCGCACGATTTTCATACCAAGATCGCAATCACCGGTTGCCCGAACGACTGTATCAAGGCACACATGCAGGATTTCGGTATTATCGCCATGTGTATTCCGGAATACGATTATGACCAGTGCATCGGCTGCGAAGCATGTGTGAAAGCGTGCCAGCGCAAGGTTACCGGCGCCCTCGACATGAACGGCAGCAAAGTAGTGCGTGATGAGCGGCGCTGTATCGGCTGCGGCGAGTGTGTGCTCGCATGCCCGACCTCAGCCTGGACCCGCAAACCCGGCAAATACTACCGTCTGCTGGTCATGGGTCGCACCGGCAAGAAGAACCCGCGGCTGGCGATGCCGTTTCTCGACCGGGTAAACGAAGAAGTTGTAACGAAGGTCATCGCCAATACCATGGCCTATGTTGACCGCTACATTCTTCGCTGCCTGCCGAAGGAACACATCGGCTACATCGTTGACCGCACAGGGTTCAACGTTTTTCGCGACGAGGTGCTGCAGGGAGTGGTGCTGAACCCTGAAGCACGCATGGCAAAAACGATTCAGTGGCCGGGGTACAACACGCTCAACGACGCGAATCTGAAAGCGCCTAAATAGGTCAATTATTTGTCGTTCCTGCGAAAGTGGGAGTCTTATCAGGATAGCTTTAAATCCACGCTTGTCCCCTCCGGGGACAAGCGCGGGGATGGCACATGGACAAAGGTTTGCGCGCATGGTGCACAGGCAGGTAGTGCAAAAATTTAATTAATAATAAGGAGTCGCATGTATCAGGAAACCCTTCAGAAGATGGTAGCGATGGCACTTGCCAAAGTTCAGCTGCTCAACGGCAGCAGGCTCAGATATTTTATCGTTTCGATGCTGGCAGGTCTCTATGTCGGCCTCGGGATCATTCTGATTCTTACAATTGGCGGGCAGATGGGCGCTGACCCGTTGACGAAAACCCTGATGGGCGTGAGCTTCGGCATTGCGCTGAGTCTGGTGATCATGGCCGGTTCAGAACTGTTTACCGGCAACAACATGATCATGACCGCTGCCAGTCTCGACGGAAAGGTGCCATGGGGCGACAGTCTTCGTATCTGGGTCTGGTCATGGTTCGGCAACTGGGCCGGCGCGATTCTCGTTTCGGTGCTGTTTTACCTGGCGGGTCGTGCAGCCGGTTCGACCGGAGCTTTTGCCGGCATGGTTTCGGCGGCTAAGATGTCGGCGCCTTTTATGAGTCTGTTTTTTCAGGGTTTTCTGTGTAATATTCTGGTCTGTCTGGCGGTTCTCTGCAGTTTGAAGCTCAAAGAAGAAACGGCGAAGCTGATTATGATCTGGTGGTGCTTGTTTGCCTTCATTACCAGCGGTTTTGAACACAGTATTGCCAATATGACGGTTCTGA
>DAOQWI010000096.1:0-12683 GCA_035342015.1 Candidatus Ozemibacteraceae bacterium
AAAAGCTGAAGGCCGGAGATATAGGACTGCAGATTGCGAATGAAACAGACTTCGCCCTATCAGTGAGAGCATCTCTTGTCGATGCATCAGAGCGGGTAAACCTTACCAAAGCCAAATCAGTCAGTCTGGCAGCCCATTCCAGGGGAATGATCGCTCTTTCTCCCATGAATGCAGGAAAAGTCAGTCTTGCGCCCGTGAGTGCACAGTCAGAAGTCTCGAAAGATTCAAAAATTCTGTTAACCGTTAACAGAGGGAAAGAGACGAGAAGACTTGTTGTTGGTTATGCAAATAGTGCCGGAACAATAGTCCTGGGCAAAGATCTTTTCCCTGACGCTCAGGAGCAGCAGCATCCAAAGGAGCCGCAATCGAAAAATGAAGAAATCGAAAACAAGCAACAGAAAGAAGTTTCTTCAAGCAATGCACAGACGGTTTACATCATCAATCAGACCGGTATCCCGCTAACCTATGATGCAATACTTAAACCCACCAGTTTCGATCCTTTGCAGGGCGAACTGAAACCGGGAGCAAACGCATTGAAGTTTTCATCCAAAAAAGCGTTACGGCCGATTTCAAAAGAGAAGATCGGCTTAACGATACAGATGAAGTACAATTTACCCGGAAGCCCTGCGGTGACCTTCAAAAAGGAAGCTCTCGACCTCGAATCGAATCCGACCGTAGTCATCAACAAAGCGATCATGGGCGAGCCAATAGACCCGGCTGCAGCCATGAAAAAGCCAAAGTGATATCATACCGGGCTGAAGATTGCCTTAAAAAGCAGTCTTCAGCCCGGTTCAATAATATTCATTTTAAGAGGGGTTGCCGGGTAAGGAATCATGAGATTATTGCTTTTGCTGTTTTTGGGCGCTTTGATCTTTGCGCCTGCCGCTACCGTTCAGTCCGCTGAAGAAGCGCGGATAATATCGCTGGCTGAGTGCGTTGCCCTGGCCATGCGCCAGAATACTGGAATCAAGCTGGCCTACATGGATCGCGTCGTTCAGAAATATTCTTTCACGACAACTGCGGACTATACTTTCAAGCCTGACATAGACTGGCAGACGGCTTTGAACCAGGCAGAGACGAAGCAGACCGTTCCGGAGAGATCTTCTTCATTGAACCGTTCAATCTCATCAGCTCTGCATCTGCGCCAGAACCTGCCAACCGGCGGCGCTATCGGAATGCAATGGCAGCCATGGTCAAAAGACCTCAGCAGAAGCCACCAGACCGGGTCTTCGTCTGACATCAGCTCGCGCCTGGATTCCTGGCGGGTGAGCCTTTCGCAGCCACTTGGCAAGTTTGCCGGCGCCGAGATAGCGAATCTGTTTGTCAATCAGGCAAAATATCAGGAAAAACTCGATATCCTTCAACTTAAAGCAACGGTTATCAATACCGTCACTTCGGTTATCGGGGCTTATCGCCGACTCCTGCAGGCTAAATGGGACGTCGATATCAACAAGGCTGCACTTGAACGCGCCAAAACCCTTCTCGAAACCAACAAAATTCTGATTCAGATGGGCAAAATGGCCGAGCAGGACATCATTCAGTCAGAATCTGATCTTGCCAATAAGGAGCTTGCTCTGGAAGTTGCAAAGAATGCCTTTGACCAGGCAAGACTGGCGCTGCTGCAATTGCTCGATCTGAGCCGCGACCTCATGATCGAACCCGAAGATCGGATCGAAATCGTTCCCTTCAGCTTCACCGAAGAGCAGATATTTTCTCTGGCAAAAGAGAACCAGCCAGAATGGCTTTCAATGCTGATATATCTGGAACTGGCCCGTCTCGATCTGGTTCAGGCTCGCAGTGAACAGAAACTCGACGTGGCGCTTTCCGGCTCGATCGGAACTGCCAACACCCGTGGCGATATCAGCATGCATAATTCCGAAAAGTCATGGGAACTTGGCATTGTCATCGATGTCCCGATTTCAGGGCAAACAAGACGGGAAATCAAAGGCAATCTCCTCACTGCCCAGATCAACATGGATAAAGCGAACATCTCTCTGCAAAAGGCTCTTGGCGACCTGGCGATTGTCACCAGAGATCTTGTGCAGCGCACCAGAACCCTTGAAAAGCAGATTGAGCTCGCTGAAAGCGCGCGAACACTTTCTGAAAAGAAGCTCGAAGTTGAGCTTATCAAGCAGAAAGCAGGCAGAAGCACAAATTTTCAGATCGTCACCTATCAGGACGAATTGCGTTCCGCCAAAATCAATGAGTTGAACGCAAAAATTTCTTATCTTAATTCGCTGAGTGAACTTGATAAGTTCATGGGAACAGTGCCGCTGACCTGGGGAATCGACCTGGCTTCTGCGCCTTTGCAAATTGACAACGAGAGATAACGATGAAAGAGGAAAACAGCTCAAATTCCAACGCCGTACAGGACCTGCAGAATCTGGCACAGATCGGCCTTGCACTTTCGCACGAACATCAGCTTGGCTCTCTTCTCGAAATGATCGTGAATGCCGCCAGGTCGATGACCAATGCCGACGCAGGAACTCTGTATATTCTCGACTTCGAACTCAGATCTCTGCGTTTCTGCATCATGCAGAATGAAACGACCAGAACGAAGATCAACGCCGTAGACAATCCCGACGCGCCCATTCCCGAGCCGGTTCCACTCTATGTTAACGGCGCGCCCAACAATGCCAATGTTTCGTCTTATGTTGCCTTAACCGGCGAGCCGGTCAAGATTTCCGATGTTTATTCAGCGCAGGGCTTCAATTTTTCCGGCGTCAAGCATTACGACACAGTTTCCGGCTATCGCTCGCAATCGATGCTGGTGATTCCGATGCGCGATCACAATGACGATATCATCGGTATTCTACAGCTGCTGAACTCTAAAATCGCGGGAACCGGCAAAGTGACGGATTTTTCTGAGCGCCACGAAGTGCTGGTCTCGTCACTAGCCTCTCAGGCCGCAGTCAGTATCACCAACCGCCGCCTTCTGTCGGGCATGGAAAAAGACCTCGAAGAAATCAGAAGACTTCGCCAGGCCGAAGAAGAGCTCGGCGACAAGCTGAGAAAGGCGTATCTCAAAACCGAAGAGACAAACACAGAACTCAAGGCGGCAATGGCGCAGACCAGCGCGGTAAGAAAAATATGGATGTTTTTTGTGCTGTGTCTGATACTCGCCGGCGCCGCATGGCAGGCATTCGCTGCCGGCAATCTCGGGACAATTCTTGCAACGACAGAAGACACACGTGAATATGCAGTAGACAATGGCTCGATCGCCACGATAAAAGTCGCGAATTCACCGGTTTCTGCGAATCTTTCGTTTGTCGGACAGATAGAACCACTCAATCAGAAGGTTTATCTCAGCCCATTTGGCGGCAAAGTCATCGAAAAACATTATATTGAAGGGCAGCTGATCAAGGCTGGCGAACCGCTGCTGGAGCTCGACACCAGCGAAATCGGCATCAAGGTTCGTCAGGCGCGTTCCAACTTGATCAGAGCGCAAAAAGATCATACTCAGATCAAAGAATGGGCAGGTGGCCCGCGGGTAAGCCAGGCCAGGCTGAACCAGGCAAGACAGAATGCGATTCTCGACAGTCTGAAAAGAAAACTCGATGAAGCGGCGATTTTGTTCGACAAGGGTATTATTCCAAAGGTTGAGCTCGAATCTTCGCAGGAGGCGTTCGAGAATCAGAAGATAAACGCACAGGCAGCCGAAGATGAGGTGAAGAGTCTGCTGGCGCTCGGCAGCCGCGACCAGTTGCTGATCGCAAGCATGGAACTGCAGAACGCCCAGGCCGAACTCGACGAACTCGAAGCACAGCTGGCAAAAGCCACGATAACTGCCGAGGAAGACGGTATCATCCTGCTTCCAGCTTCAGAAGAGCAAAGGCAGCAGGAACTCAAGTCAATTGAAGTCGGAACCAAAGTTCAGCAGGGCGAAACGCTTGTTGTAATCGGCGATCTTTCTGGTTTGACCATTCGCACCAAGGTAGACGAAGTCAGCATCTCGAAGCTTTCTCTGAACCAGCTGGTGCAGGTTACCAGCGATGCTTTTCCAGGCATCATTCTCGACGGCTGGATTTCTGCAATCTCATGTCAGGCTCTTGGCAGCGCTTCCGGGCGGTCATCGGGCGGCAAACCGCCAGTGTTTGACGTGACGGTAACGGTCGATGAACTCTCGCCCGAACAGCAGAGCAAGATAAGAATGGGCATGTCAGCTATTCTCAACGTGACTGTTTACGACAACCCCGCCGCGCTGGTAGTGCCGATTTCGGCGGTCGAATCGGGTTATGGCTACGCGCAGGTATATAGAAAAAACCCACAGACGCTCACCTTCGAAAAGGTTCCGATAACAGCTGGTATAACCACTCTTGAGCAGGTTGAGATACTTTCAGGCCTGGCTCGTGATGATGAAGTTGCCCTGTTTCCCGACGAGGTGATGCAATGACAGCAGAAACCCCAGCCACGCCAGTGATCGAGCTGAAGGGCATAAAAAAAACCTTTCGGGTCGGCGTTCTCGACCTGCCGATTCTCAAGGGCATCGATCTCAGTATTCACAAGGGCGATATGACGGCGATCACCGGCACTTCCGGCGGCGGCAAAAGCACTCTGATGAACATCATCGGCCTTCTCGACGAACCCACCGCCGGAGCCTATTCTTTCGAAGGCAGAGAAGTCATAAACCTCGATGACGACGAATTATCGAGCATAAGAAACAAAAAGATCGGCTTTGTCTTTCAGCAGTTCAATCTGCTGCCACGCCTGTCGGCAGCGGAAAATGTCGCCATGCCGCTTCTCTACCGCGGCGAGTCGATCGGAAAAAGCGATGCGACAGCGCGAACTTTTCTCGAAAAAGTCGGAATGGGCGATCGGGCCGACCACAATCCGATGGAGCTTTCAGGTGGCCAGCAGCAGCGGGTGGCAATTGCCAGAGCCCTTGCCGGCAACCCTTCGATCATACTCGCCGACGAGCCCACCGGCGCCCTCGACACAAAAGTCGGTCAGGAAATCATGGACCTGTTTCTGCGCCTCAACAAAGAAGACGGCATAACCATCGTCATGATCACGCATGACCCGAGAATAGCGGCGCAGTGCCCGAAAAGATTCAACATCTGCGACGGCCTGATTAAAAACGAATCCGAGGCGGTTTCATGAAGCTGTATCTCTATTTTCGCGAGGCAACCCGAAGCCTGCTGTCGTCCCTGCAAAGAACCTTTCTGGCTTTGCTGGGCATTTCGATCGGCATCGCTTCGGTCATTGCGATGGTATCTATCGGCGAAATCGTCAAAGAGGAGGCGCTGCGGCAGTTTCAGGAACTGGGCACCGACTTTCTCGTGATATCGAACATCGCCGACGAAACAAAGACCGGCACCGGTATAATTCCGCTCAAATCGACAGTTTCGATTCCGCGCGCCTGCCCTTCTCTGCGCGAATTTGCACCCTATGCCGTCACTTTTTCCACGGTGATCTGCTCAGGCAAATCCTGGGGCAGCTCGGTGCTTGGCGTGACCGGCAATTTTCATGCCGTAAACAAGCTGACGATCGACAAAGGCAGGCCATTATCAGAGATCGATCAGGAAATGAAAAACTGCGTGATCGGCGAACGGATCGCTGAGCAGATGCGGCAGATCGGCATCAGCAACATGATTGGTTCGAAACTGCTGATTTTCGACCATCTGTTTACCATAGTCGGCGTCGTCAAACAGGCTTCTGAAAACTCTCTGCGCCCCCAGGAAATCAACGATGGCGTGATGATTCCGTATCTGACGCTCAAACGTATTACCGGTAACGATCAGGTCACCGGTATCGTCGGCCGCCTGAAAAAGAATGTCAGTGTTTCAGCTGCGGTCGAACAGATTCAGGGGATTTTCGATCAGATTGTCAAAGAACGAAAACCTTATATTCAGACCGCGAGCGAGCTGATCGGGCAGATGAACAAGCAGATGAATCTGCTGACCCTGTTTCTTGGAATCGTTGGCTGTATCGCGCTTGTAGTAGGCGGCGTCGGCGTCATGAACGTCATGCTGGTTTCGGTTGCCGAAAGGCGCCGTGAAATCGGCATCAGAAGAGCACTCGGCGCCAGACGCCGCGACATTCAGGGTCAGTTCATCGTCGAAGCTTTTCTGCTCTGCCTGTTTGGCGGTCTGACCGGCATCGCTCTCGGCATCGGCGGCGCCTACGGCATCTCACGCTTCCAGCAATGGCATTTCTTCATTTCCCAAACCCCGATACTCCTCGGATTCGGCGTCTCAGCCATGGTTGGCCTGTTTTTCGGTTTCTACCCCGCCTGGCAGGCCTCAAAACTCCGCCCCATCGAAGCCCTGCGCGCCAACTGACCCCGCCCCGCCGGCAATTTCCCAAAAATCATCAGCTGAACCTGAACCGGCAAAAATATTACCGGTTAACAGTCTTTTTCTGATTCCGCGCGAGCAGATAAATGTCCACGAATGAGTATATAAAAGCTGCAAAAGCCAGCACCAGCCAGATAAAAATGCCAGAAGAATTGAAGCTCGCGTCAAGTGCGTCGTCGTTGGCAATATCGAGAGCCGCGTCAATCTGGCTGCTCAGTGACGAAGCATAGCTCCAGCCCGCCATGAGAACGCAGAAAATCATCACTGCCATAATCAGGCCGCCTCTCTTTTTTGCCCCGAGCCGCCAGCTGCCAAGACCCGGCAGAAAAAGATTGGCCAGCAGTGCAGCTTCAATTTTTACTTCGGGGGCCGCGCTTCTTGAAGAACTGTTTGTATTCGGCTTGTTTTGCAAAATCACGACCATTTCTATGATGAGACTACATGCTTTATCGCCATCTCAAGTATATCACCAGAGCAGTTTGCACACTAATTCATCATCATTCAACTGCAAAAAATCAGTTGCCAATTTTTATGCCGACTCCGGAGACAGGGGAAGTAATGATATCGAAAAGCTTTGCGGCAATCCGGCTGAGCGCAAAAACGATAAGCAAGCCGATCAGAACCAGGCCGCCACCGAATACCAGCAGCAGTTTTGAAGGCGCCGGAGCCTTTTCAATTACCGCCTCATCATTTTTGTCAGGATTGTAATAAACCGTGATTTGCCGGCCAGCCGGGTATCTCGCAATCAATTCCCTGATTTCGCTCTCTTTTTGAGAAGAAAAACCCAGGGCTCTGAACTTTCTTCCTGTGTATTCTTTGCCCGCAGCCATGAATTTATAGGTGATTTCCGGAGCATAACTCGAAGTGCTGCGGGTCGTGTATTCTTTTGTTCTTTTGTCATATTTCCGGTCTGTGTGAACCGAAACCTTCACTTCGGCGGCAATTACTTCCGCCTCCGTTGCCGGCCAGTTCACTTCATCCCCGGCAACTCTGGAAACATTGAAATATATGAAAAATGGTATGATTCCAAAAATGATCACCATTACGCCAAACAGCATTACCGGGTATTTAATGAGCTTCCTTATCAATTTAAGATTTTCAGAGAGTATAACCTGATTATCAGTCTGCATTCATTCATCCTCCGGCATCACCCTAACACACACAGATCGCAACATCAAACAAAGTATGTGGCGGCTGATTGTGGTATGATCGGTGCATGACATGGCTGGCCCTTTCCGCAATCTGCTCGCTGATTATCGCCAATATTCTGCGCTATGCGCGGCAGCACGAGCTGCCGTTCATGCCGATCATGACGATGAATTACCTTCAGGCCGCGCTGGTATCGGGCGCCCTGTGCCTTGGCGATGCGAGTATGCAGCCGACCAGCCTCGACGTGCCGCTTGGCGCGTTGAACTCGCTGCTTTATCTCGGCGGCTTTCTGCTCTATTTCGAGGCGGTCAAAAACTGCGGCATCTCGATCGCGGTGTCGGTCATGCGGCTTTCGGTTGCCCTGCCGGTGCTGAGCGGAGTGCTCTGGTTCGGCGAAACACTTTCACTCTATCAGCTGCTTGGCCTGATTCTAATGGCGGTCGCGCTGATCTCGATCGGGCGCTTCAGCCGCACAACAATCAGTGCAAAGGCGATGGGCTGGCTGCTTCTGCTTTTCGTTGTAATTGGCTGTTCAAGCGTGATCGATAAGGCCTATAATTTTTATGGAAACAGCGGCAGGAATCTTTATCTTGCCGCGTTATTTTTTACGGCCTTCCTGCTTTCTGCTCTGCTGACCCGCCTGCACCGGCTGCGCTTTTCCGGCCGCATCATCGGCATCGGGCTGCTGCTGGGCATTCCCAACCAGCTGACCAGCCTGTTTCTGCTGATGGCACTCTCTACGGTAGACTCGGTCATTGCTTTTCCGACCCTGGCGATTTCGGTGCTTTCAGGCTCGATGCTGTGCGACCGCTTCATCTGGGGTGAACCCTTCACCCGCGAAAAGCTCTTTCTGATAGTCACTTCGATGGTCGCCATCGTCCTTTTGAACATCAGCTGAAAACTGAGCCGGCAATAAAAGCCCGGGGGAAACTATTCTGGCAGCTGCGACCTGATCCAGCTGACAACGAGGTCGAGCGCTTCAGTCGAGACTGTCTCAGCGAGGGGATATGATGCAGATGCGTGTACAATCGGACGACGCATCTGATGATCGAAATCAGGAAAAACATGAATTTTGAAATCGGGGCATTGACCGGAGCGCAGCAGAGTGGCAAGCCGCGCAGTGTTTGGCCCGGGCAGAACGCTTTCATCGAAGCCTGCGAAAACAGCTAGAACAGGGCAGGTAATTCCTTTATGTGAATCAGCCGGATCAAACTTCGCCATAAAAAAGCACCATGGGCTGCACCATTCCTGCAACGCCTTCTCTATACCGGCCTGACCCTTATCGCCGGCCGGAAAACCCAGAACTCTGCGATCTTCCTCTGTAAGAGCTGACAGAAAAGCCAGATAATATTTTCTGAATGCATCTTTGCCGGCATCTGTTTCCGGGTTTGTTTCCAATATCCGGTAGGCTTCTTCGAGAAACTCAGCGCGCAATCTCGCCTGACGTTCATCTGCACCTTTTCTGCGATTGATGGATTCGGACTGCTGCATACTGGTAATTTTTCGGGAAAAAACCGGTGGGGCGAGAAGAACGAGAAAGCTGACGTCATGACAGTCAGAAGCTACCATCGCCGCGACAAGAGCCCCCTCGCTGTGCCCGAGAATGCCCATTCGTGACTGATCAACTTCATTGCGCGTCTTCAAAAAATCAAGACAGGCTCTGGCATCTATCGCAAAATCAGCAGTCGTGGCTGTTTTGAAGGTGCCTCCCGAAAGACCGACGCCGCGGTCATCGCAACGCAGAACAGCAAAACCTTTGCGGGTCAGGTAATCGGCCCAGATTAAAAAAGGGCGATGAAAGTGATTTTCTGAATCGCGCCCCTGCGCGCCCTGGCCGTTAAGCAGAAGAATTACCGGGAAAGAGCCGGGCCCTGCTGGTCGAGTCATTGTTCCCGCCAGATGCGGACGCGTCATGCTGCCCGGAACCGTGATTTCTTCGACCAGATAAGGCAACGGCGGCATCGGGTGCTGCTGCGTGAACATAAACGCCGGAGTTGCAACAGCATGCATGGTTAACCACCAGGAATTCGATTCGCCCTCAGACCAGGCGCCAATGATCGTATCCGAAGCAATCGTTCCAGTAAAAGAAATTTCTTCGGTAGAAATCTTGAATTTCAGCTGATTTCCGGATATTTCCAGATGATCGGCGGGCCCGGCATAACCAGGGCGGGAAGTTACGACATGCAGTTTTGGCTGATTTCCATCAGCCGACACCTGCAGGTGAAAATGCAAAGGCCACGACCAGCTTGTCAGCTCGCCCTCCCAGAATGTCGACTGACCGGGCTGAAACGGCTGAGTTGTCTGGGCCGGCTTATTTCCGCAACCAGAATTAATCGCTATCGCTAATAAAATAGCGCACCAGATTGCATATAGGCTTTTGGGGCGGCCGCTCGGGTATTTTTCCATATCGGTTCAAAGAAGACTTTAACACACAGATCGCAACATCAAAAACAGTTAATGACGATGATTTTGCTAGAGCTTCTTGAAGCGAACGATCATATCAGCAAGTTTTCGCAAACCCTGAAAAGTTTCTTCAGGTGATGGCGCGGCCTGTGCGGCTTTAAATTCGGCAAAAAATCCGTATGGGTCATGCTTTTCGTTGATCAGTGGCAGTTTGAGGTGCCTGCTGACGCCGCGTATAAGCTGAACCAGAGCTTTGTTGATATTCTGTCGTGCAATGCCAGCCGATGCCAGAGAATCGATAGTTTCGAGAACTGCATGAGCCAGCGTCATCGGATCTTTGCTCTTCTCTGCCTTGTCGATGCGACTTTGCAGCTGCTCTAATGGCGGCAGGCCTTTCTTCTTTCCACCTTTTCGATAAAGGCGGGCCAGCGTGTTTTTTAACCTTTCAGCCATTTGTGCCGTGTTGGGTTCAATTTTAAAGTCGTCGTTTGTCGAATCAGCCTCGCTAACCTGATCCATTCCTGCGGCCATGGCTTCCTTCCAGCGCGGAAGAATTCTCAACGCAGTCTCGGAAAGAAACCATTTGCCAACCTTGCCCAGGGCTTTCTTGCCACCGGCGCCGCGCCGGGTATGGTCAATCAAGAGAAGTTCATCAGCTAAGTCACCCTTCTTCAAGGCAAAATCAACCTGGTCGATCGCACGAATCTTCTTCGCAGTTGCGCTGAGGCGGTTCAACAGATCGTTGCGCATGGCGTCGCTCAACTTTCCGCTCTCTTCCTCAATCTTCTGAACAACCTTACCGATAAGAATCATCTTTCTTTCGTTCCAGACATCTTCCGGGGTTGCGTAAATCAGCTCTGTCATTCTGGCCAGTGGCCCTTCGGCAGCACCGGCCTGGCCTACTCTGACCGGATTCTTCAAATCTCTGGGAGGAATCAGGCATGGAACAAAGCCTTCGATGATTTCAAGTTGTGCTGATGTCATCACGCTTGCCATTCGTGTCTCAAGCCTGGCAAGATGTTCACGAACGTTTTCCTGAGCTTCCTTCAGTCGGTCGTTTATCTGTTGCGCCTTCTGCTGGGACTGGGTTTCCTGTCCCGGAGCCATAAAAAGCCGGTTTCGCAGATCGGCGAAGGTTGCAACGATTTCCTTCCTGTCGCGAAGAATCGGGCTGGCAGTCGATTTGACGGCATTATCAGCCTCAACAGCTATCTCACAAAGCTGCGTCAGCTGATCTTCGCTGAGATACAACCCCCGCAGGAGATTCAGCAGAGAAATTTCTTCGCGCAGCTCTTCGAGTTCTTCCATTCCCTGCACTCTGGGCACAGCCTGTGCAGTATTGGCAAAAGACGGGTAAAACAGCAAAAATACCAGCAGAAGCATGAGACGACCAGCAGAGCGAGGCGATATGTACATATTATCCTCCAGATACATTTCTGATTGTTACCATTTGCCGGGAAGCCTGAAACCGCAATTCAGACACTTGCCGTCTTCATGGTTGTTATTGAGAACCTTGAATGAAAGCCTTTCAACGACTATCCTGCCGCACTTTGGACAGTAGGTGTGGTTTCCTTCATGGCCGGGCAGATTGCCGGTATAAACATACTGCAGGCCCGCATTTATCGCTTCTTTTCTCGCTTTATCAAGAATCGAGGCCGGGGTTGGTGGCACCTGCATCAGCCTATATTGCGGATTGAAGCGGGTAAAATGGAGGGGAACCGACACGCCGAGGTTCGCCTTGATCCAATCTATCTCTGCCTTGATTGCTTCAGCCTGATCGTTGAGGGTTGGCACCAGAAGTGTGACGATTTCAAGATGTCTGCCGGCGGCATGGATCAGCTTGAGCGTTTCCAGAACCGGCTCAAGACTTCCGCCGACATGCTTCCTGAAAAAATCGTTGTTAAAGCCTTTGAGTCCGACAGTAAAAGCATCGATCAACGGAAGAAGTTCTTTGAGAGGCTCGGGATTGATGAAGCCAGCTGTCACCATTATGCAGGGCAGCGAAACCTCTCTGGCCATGCGGGCGATGTCGATAAGATACTCGATGTAGATTGTCGGTTCTGTGTAAAAAAAGGAGATAGCTCCTGATTTATACTCAAGCGCCTTGTCGATTACCTGTGCGGGAGTCAGAGAGTAATTCTTCGTCTCTGCCGGCCCTTTTTGCGAAAACGCCCAGTTTTGACAATAATGGCAAAAAAGGTTGCAGCCGGCCGTGGCAATTGAAAACGCCGGCTTCGGCAGCTGATAGTGGAACAGAGGACACTTCTCAACCGGATCAATAGCTATGACGCAGGGGTTTCCGTAAACCCTCGTAAAATATGACCCGTTAACATTTTCCCGCACCCGGCATTGGCCGGTTTCGCCACTGGAGCGAACACAGAAGTTTGGACAAAGAAGACAACGCACCTTTCCCCCGGGCATTTTTTCATAAAATCGTGCCTCAACTTCGCTTAACTCAGGCTTACCGAAAAGCTTGAACGGCGAAAGTCCGATATAACCGGTAAAACATAATGAGCCGGCGAGCTTAAGAAAATCTCGGCGTGTTTTTTCCATATACGAGCCTAATCCGTTGCGAAAAATTGAACCAGATCTGTTCTGCTAAAACAGACAGATTGATTCTAACATTATTTGTAACTGTTCACGCGGTTGAAGTTCAGCCGGGTCTTGTGCTGTTTTTCCGGAAAATTATAATGGAGCAGTGAGCATTGCCGATCGAGTTGTTAAAGCTGCATTTGCCCGGCGGTACGACATAGTTATTGTCATAGCTATGTCACAGTAAATTGTCACAGCTTGTCATAGCCAATCCAGGATCACATATATAGGTCCAGGCACTCT
>DAOQWI010000097.1:0-12662 GCA_035342015.1 Candidatus Ozemibacteraceae bacterium
AGCTGGCTGAGCTGGCTTAGCACCTGAACTTCCTTTTCGAGATTTCTGTCGCCGATATTTGTTATTTCTATCTTGAGGTGTGCGCAAAATTTGTCGATGTCAGACTTTGCTGCTGAAGGAACCGCCAGCGCGCGTGCCGGGCGTTCCCAGTAGCTCCAGCCTGAGCCATCTGTGCTGCTTTCGTTTGCCGGCCCAGTTCGTTTATGGCTGGCAGTGGCAGAATTCTTGATCAGATCGGCGTAGCGTGCGAGCAACACGCCCTTTCTGATTCCTGCGTCATCGAAGTGTTCTGGTTCGGCTGCTGTAATAACGAAAGTGCTGTTTACCTCATCTTCATGACCGCTGCGATCTTCGTAATTAACCGTCAGTGTGATTTCGGGGTTGTCGTTGAGCTTTTCGAGACGCAGCAGAATAATACCGCCGCGCGTGCCATTTTCGTCGGTTGGCGCCGGGAAAAGCGTTTTTACATGCATGATTCTGCCGGTTGCCATGTCGGCTTCCGGTGAGCCAATAACCTGACTGATTCGGAAACCGGGCGCCTTGAGGGTAAGTGCCAGGTCAAAAATCATCGGTGTCACCATGAACTCGAATTCATCAGCCAGTCGCTTTTTGAACTCGATCGGCGAATGCACCGAATAATAATTGGCGCCCCGCACTTTGCTGATAGACCTGATCAGCTGTGAATTGAAGTCAATCCCCATGCCAACAAAGGTCATGTAAATGCGGTGCTTTGCCATGTTTTCGCTGATCGCCAGCAGTCCTGACTCGCTCGTGTCATCAGTGTTAGGCATGGCGTCAGTCAAAAAAATTATGCGGTTCTCGAACTCATCCGGGTTGTTGAGAGTGAATGGCATCAACAACCGACAACCCTCTTCGAGTCCCTCTTCCATGTTGGTCGCGCCGGTCGGTGAAAGAGCGAGAATGTGCCCTTTGAGCGCCTGCATGTCGGTAGTGCCCACCGCAGATACTGGTTTGGCAAGATGTGCCTCATGATTGAACAGAACCATGCCGAAACGATCGTCGGGGCGAAGATGGTCGAGCATGGCTGATATCGACTGGCAGGCAGACTCAAGTTTGCTCATTTTTTCTGTTTGCTCGTTCAGGTCGTTTCTCTTTCGGTGCCCACCGTAATAATACTCGTAAAACGAACTGCTCATCGAGCCTGAAATATCGAGTACTACAACCAGATTCAGCTTTTTGCGGGAAAACTCATCGAGACTCCTGCCCGATTTCAGGCCGACTGCCAGATAGTGTTCAGTTTCGCCTGACAGCGGGTTTTGGCTGACTGCCGATGACCAGGCCGGCACGAAAAGCTTTCCTGAGTTGGGCTGATCGACAGAAGCGCTGCCTGTGTCGAAACGGTAGTCATAAAAAAGCCCTTCATAAGTTATGTCTGATGGTTGAGGCAGGTAGCCGGCGGCAATGTTCTGACGAAAGTTGTTGATGTCTTTGGCCCCACCAGTTGAATAGCCGTAGTCGCGAATTGAAGCACGACCCTGATCGGTTATCGAACCGATCATCGGGCCACTCACTGAGGCAAGCACGAAAATGATGATGATTGATACAACCGTGCTGAGTCCAAATCCCAGGGCAAAGAGCAGCCTGAAAAATTCGAGAGTCATCCATGCGCTCAAGGTGTAGAAGAGAATTTCCAAAGATTTTTCGCCAATGTCAGGTTCTACTTCTTTATCCTCGTCTGGCGTCCAGTTATATTGCCAGTCGTCTACGGGTTTTTGTGCGATTGCATTGCTGGCTGCCGGAACGGCATGCCAGGCGAACAGAACGAGTATGTTAACCAGCAGGGTTGCCAGGAATATTCTTCTTAAATAATACATATTCTTTCTCCTTGAACTGAAATCTCTCACCCCGGGTATGGTGGCATTCTGATTTTGCCGGGCGAGCGGAAAGATGCCATTTTTGCCGGTTTGCTGAAACCGGGTCAGGTTGATGATTTTCGGGCATTCTCGAGAGTTTAAGCCTGGCTTGTGCTGTCAGACTTATGCTCTCTTCTGTGTTACCGTCGGTTTTGCGTTCTCACGTTCTATGATGCGCTGTGTAGGCAATGTGCATATCGAGGCCGACATCGTTTTTGGACAAAACAAAACCACTTCTGGCAAAGTTGGCCAGTTAACTATAGTTGTTGGGAGTAATTCGCCACCGCAGAAGCAGTCGGTGAGCCGTTTCTGCTGTGACGCGAAGCGTACCTTCGAATTCACCGAAATTCAAAATTAGCTTCGTGGTTCTGAACCTGTATGCAATATAGTCCTAAAATTTGATATGCCAAGTAAGGAAATTTTCCGCAAAAACGAGCCTAAAATTCCCGTTATCTTGTGCACGCCTCTGCTTCTGCTTACCTGCGGCGGCGTGGTGGTGGCGGTGTGGTAAATTTATCGTTGTCTGAGTCGGGTACATAATGGTAGTCGCGCCGGTATTTTATCGGCGCATCAGGCCACTCATATCTGATGTTAACCAGCTGCGCTGCAAAATTTTCGGGTTCGAACGAGGTTGTGCGAACCGGAGAATAGCTGCCTTCACCATAGCCAGTTCCAGCCTGCTCGCTCATTTTTCTGGCGCTGGGGCTCATTCTGTCTTCTTTGAGATATTCTATCGGAGGTTCGTAATAACGTTCTCTGAAAGCAGCTACTTTAATCCAGCCGATCTGCGAATAGTCGCCCATGCGGCCGGCATAAGAATCATCATCGCTGGTGAAATAAAAGCGCTGAACTTTTGAATACGATGAGCGCCAGCCTTCAAAGTTGCCGGTCTGGCCAGGATTAAGCACATACATGCTTTCGCTCGGGCGGTTGTAAGATCGTTCCCCGCTGATTATGTTGCGGCCATCGACCGATATCGATAGCGCAACGCGGCCATGCCAGTTGTTTCTGACCCTGATCGTGTAGCGCTCACCATGTCTTGCTTCTACATAAAGGTTTGAGCCATCACGCCTGCCTGAATATGTCAGCAGTCCGCGGTCATCGCCGATTATATCTACTTCGATAATGTTCGATGGCCATCTTACATATTCTGGCTCTCTGATAAAATCAGGTTTTCTGGCATCAGTTACGCTGGTCGAGACGAACAAAATGCATAAGATAACAATGCTCAAAACTGCCTTGTGAATTTTCATGACCTGCCTCCCACAAATTGCGTTTACCATATTCTAAACGTATCTGTTTCATCGTGGATTCAACTCTTTTAAAAATTAGCTTTTCACGCTGGTGAATCAGTTGGGAGATTATGTTAACATTTTAGAAGCCAAAATTTTGCTGGAGGGTCTAATTCATGGAATTCAACGAACTGGTATTTGCGCGCAGAACAGTCAGAAGATTCAGTCAGGAGCCTGTGCGACAGGCAGTGCTTGAAAAAATTTTAAAAGCAGGGCTGGCTGCCCCCAGCCCGAATAACTCTACTCCCTGGTCGATAAGTGTTGTTACCAATGGCGAAGTCATACAAAAGATGCGTCATGCGGTCAATGAGAGACTCGATCTGATGTTTGCAGCCGTTAAGCCCGATCATAAGGCGGTTCTTGACAAGGTTAAGGTTTTTTCTACGGTGTTTGCCAATGCACCGGTTGTGCTGGCCATTTTCAGCCGGCCATACCATGCTCCAGTTCATGATTTGCTCGCCGATACCGACATCTCGCCTGAGCAGATCAGTGAATTGCGCCGACACCCGGAACTTCAGGCTACCGGTGCTCTGGTACAGAACATTCTGCTTGCTGCCGCAGAAGAAGGTCTTGGCTCATGCTGGATCTCAGGTGCTCTGGTAGCTCGCCGCGAGCTTGAATCGATCCTTGGCGTCAAAGACATGCATCTCGAAACGCTGGTCGCTCTCGGTCATCAGGAAAGTCAGCCGCACCCGAAAGAACCTCTCGACCTCGAACTCTACGTGAATTATATTCCCTGACAGATCTGTAATTGCTGACCGGGTCTGTGACATTCTGCGGCTGATCATTGCAAAATTTCGATCAGCCTGTCGTGGTGGTAATTATTCAATGCAGACAGAGTTAAAAATTCAGGCTCAGGCGGTTTTTTTGCGCAAGTTTGTTTCTGCAGATGCAGACAAAGTATTTAAGATGAGCATCGAGAATTCCATGAGAACATGGATTCCCGATCAGGTTTACCGGGATGTTGCACATGCTCAGGAAGTTCTGAAATTCTTGATAGACCAGTATCAGGACGACGTTTCTCCAACTATGGCACCGGTAGTTCTTGGTATCTGCCTTGCCGGAACTGGTGAGTTGATCGGTCATATCGGCATCAGCCCGTTGCAGGAAGATGTCGAAGTCGGCTATGCCATTGAAGAGAGGCAGCAGGGAAAAGGCTATGCTGGCATGGCGGTCAGGGCGATGTGTGAATGGGCGCTGGCAGAATTTGCGCTGCCGCGCTTGCTTGGCGTGGTCGCGGTCGACAACCGCTCTTCCTGCCGCGTGCTCGAAAAGGCCGGCTTCAGGTTGCTATGCGAAGAGACAGGCAAAATGCATGGTATTGAGCGCATGCTGCGAAAATACGAGATCACTCCGACCAGTCTGGGCGAATAATGTTCTTGTAGCGCCCTGATAAATATTTTAAAAACTGCATGAAAATGATATTCTGTAGAGGCCGGTCATAAAGATTCCTGCATCTCCATGGTGGCTGCAAAGGATAAACAGGTGAAGAAGAAGAAACTGACGCTGATAATGCCCTCTATTGGCCGCAAACCGGAACAGGAATACATCACCACCTGGCAGATGGAGCCTCTGGTGCTGGCTGTTCTCGCTTCGCTGACGCCCGACGACTGGGAGATCACCATTCAGGACGACCGCGTAGCACCAGTTGACGCCAATATCGAAGCCGACCTTGTCGGCATTACCACCGAAACTTACACGGCCCGACGTGCCTACCAGATAGCAGCCAAATACCGCAAACGTGGAGTGCCGGTGGTTATGGGCGGCTATCACCCAACCTTGTGGCCTGATGAAGTTCAGAACTATGCTGATGCCATAGTTGTTGGCCCGGCTGAAGGTATCTGGGAACAGGTTCTGGCCGATGCCGCTGCCGGCTGTCTGAAAAAGCGCTACGACGGTCCGCGCGATTTCCCCTGGAAAGGCGTTTTCCCGAAGCGCGAAGTCTATGCCGATAAAAAGTATCTGCCGCTGGCGCTGGTCGAGTTTTCACGCGGTTGTTCGCACCACTGCTCGTTCTGTTCGATAACCTCGTTTACCCGGGGCCGACATTATTTCAGGCCGCCAGAAGAGGTTGCCGAGGAAATCAGACGTACCGGCCAGAAAATTGTTTTTCTTATCGATGACAACATCGCTGCCAACCCGCAGGCGGTGCTCGACCTCTGTCGGGCGTTGAAACCTCTCAAAATCAGGTGGGTTACCCAGATCAGCGTCGAAGCTGCTGCCGATCCTGAATTGATTGGTGCCATGGCCGATTCAGGTTGTGTTGGTGTTCTGATCGGATTTGAGTCACTGCGTTCGGATCTGCTCTGTAGCCTGAATAAAGACAGCAATGAGTCTATCGAGCTTTACGAGCGAGCCCTGGCTCAACTTAAAAAGAACAATGTCTGTGTGTATGCGACGTTTCTTTTTGGTATCGATGGCGATGACGTCAGTTCTTTCCCGCGTACGCTCGAATTTGCCAATAAACACCAGTTTTTCCTGGTCGCTTTCAACCATCTCGTGCCATTTCCCGGCACCGCTCTTTATGCAAAGCTTGCAGCACAGGGGCGCATGGTTTCGCCGGCCTGGTGGCTGGAAGAGAGTTTTGCATTCGGCCAGGTTCCTTTCAAACCTCAGATGTTGCCACCCGAAGCGCTTGCCGAAAAGTGCCGCGAATACCGCCAGAAATTCTACTCGTTGCGGTCAATCGTGCGGCGTGGCCTGGCTCCAAAGACCAATATGCAGAATTTCGCAACACTGATGCTTTATCTCACGCAGAACTATTATGGCCGCCGCGAAGTGAACGAAAAATTCGGCATACCGCTCGGTTTTCCCGAAGACAACCATTTGCTGCAAAGCTGATTTGACGGAGTTACAGTTTGCCCAGAGCACTCGAGCATTTCGGTTACAGCTCGAGTGCGCCTGTTTTAGACGATCGCATCGCAAGTCTCGACCGACAGATTCGTCAGCTGGCACGGCAATGCAAAATGCCTTCGTCATATATCGAGCTCGATTATCAGACAGAACCATCGTTCTTTGCGGCTCTCGCGAACTACGGGTATGAGCACGATCTCGTTCTGATTCAGCCAGACAACCCGGACGGTTTGACCGGTCTCGGCATCAGATCAGTGCGCCGCGCCTATCTTGGCGGTTGCCCGGCCGATATTGGTTATCTGCATCACCTTCGTTTTCACCCCTCTATTCGCGGCGGTTCGTTTCTTGCGCGAGGCTACAGGGAGTTTCGCAAAGTCTTTGCTGCCAGGCCGCTTAAAGTGACTCTGACTTCGATACTTGAAGACAATACAAGTGCCCGTCAACTGCTGGAAGGCAACCGTGCCGACAGTGGTATGCCTACATATAAGCCGGTTTCAAGATTCCTTACCCTGCTGATTCCTTTGAACGGGCCCGGCCGGCGCTGGCCTCTGCGTCGTCGCGCGAGCGCCGGGAACCCTGGTTTTGCCGTGAGAATGCTGACAGATGCTGATCTGCCGGCGCTGATGTCTTTGTTTGAACTGGCCGGGCGCCATAACGATGGTATGCCCGCGTTTGCGGCTGAAGATTTTTGTGGCGGTTCGACCAGTGTTCTGGCCGGCTTGCAGATTACTGACATGGTCGGGGTTTTTGCCGGCACTGAATTGCTGGGCGCTATCGGCATCTGGAATCAGCAGGCATACCGGCAGATTGTTCTGTCTCATCTCTGCCCGAGTCTGTCGGTCGTGCGCAAGCTCTGGAATCTTGGCCGTGGCTTATGGGGTGAGTGTCCGATTCCGCTGACCGGCGGCCGGGTCAATAATGTTCTGCTCGATCCCTGGGTAATCGTGCCCGGCCGCGAAAGAGAGATCATGCCTGTGTTGCTTAAAGCTGCGACAAAAGAAGCAAAGCGGCGTGGCGCACTTTTTGCCGCTTTTGGGGTGTCGGCCAATAATCCTGCTCTGGCGGCTGTCGATACTCTCTTTTACATCTCCTACTGGAGCATAATTTACCAGGTATTCTGGCCCGAGACGGCAGTTTACGGTTTTACCGGTCGGCAGCTGCACGTTGCCAACCTTGGGTCTCTGTGATGGCGTCGGCGAAAGTTAAATGTGAAAGTTTGCCGTGACTCTGCTACTATCGTAGTTATGCCTTGTGAAGCTTTTCAGGAGAGTTAAGTGCGTATTGCCCTGATCAAACCATCGATGGGTGAAAGAGCGGGGCGGCCCTACCGGTCGCCGGCGGTGCTCGAACCCGTTGTGATTGCTCTTATAGCTGGTCATACGCCTGCCGATATCGAGCTTACTTTCATTGACGAGCGTCTCGAAAACATCGATTTTACCCGCAGCTACGATCTGGTGGCCATAACAGTAGAGACTTTCGCAGCTTTGCGCGCTTATCAGATCGCTTCTGAGTTTCGCCGGCGCGGGGTCAAGGTTATGCTTGGCGGCTTTCATCCCACGCTGATGCCGGAAGAGGCTGGCCGTTTCTGCGATATCCTTGGGCTTGGCGAAGTAGAAGAAGTCTGGCCGTCAGTGATAGCCGATCTCAAGAATGGCAATTTACAGAGGGTCTATCGCAGCCAGGGGTCAGGCTTGCAGAATTTCAAATGCGATCGTTCAATTTATAAAAACAGGCGCTATTTACCGGTGAGCTTGATTGAAACCAGCCGAGGCTGCCGGTTTAACTGCAATTTTTGTTCGGTCAGCAGCTTTTATCGCAATGGCGTTTTTCATCGCCCGGTTTCTGACGTCGTTGCCGAAATTGCCGGTTTGCACAATCGTTTTGTCTTTTTTGCCGACGATAACATCGTTGCCCACCCTGAGCAGGCTCGTCAGTTGTTCAGTGCCATCAGGCCCATGAATATCTGGTGGGCGAGTCAGGCAAGCCTTACTTCAGCTGCTGATGAGCATTTTCTTGATGAAATGGCGAACAGCGGCTGTGTCGCTGCTGTTATCGGGCTTGAGTCAATAAATCCGGCAAACCTTAGAGATATGAACAAAGGCTGGAGCGTCAGTCTCGGGCAGGTCGAAAAGTTGCTCGACGCATACCGGCAGCGCAAGATAATGATCTATGCGACCTTCGTTTTTGGCTACCCGCACGATACGCTCGCCAGCATCAGAGAAACCGTTGATTTTGCTTTGGCACAAAAGCTGTTTATGGCTAATTTCAACATGCTGCTGCCTTTCCCGGGAACGCCCGTCTATAACGAACTGCTGGAGCAAAATCGCATGATTTATCCGCAATGGTGGATGGATCGTGATTACAGCTGGGAGTTGCCGGCATTTAAGCCCGTCGGCATGACTCCCGAAGAACTGGCACACGCAGTCAGCGCGGCCCGCCATCGATTCACCAGCTTTTCCGGTATTTTCAAGCGTGCCGGCGACCTCTCGGCGAATCTGTCGGGCCCTTTCAAAGCCCTGCTGTTTCTGGCAGCAAACTGGATATCGCGGCGTGATATAATGAAAAAGACCGGTATGCACCCTGGTTTCAGTGGTTGCGAACTGTATGAGAAAGAAGCTTCTGGTCTATGAAAATAACCTTCATAAAACCCAATATGGGCCTGGTGAACGGGCGGCCTTATCTCGATCGTGGTCGCATGGAACCATTGACTTTTGCCGTTCTGGCAGGCCTTTTGCCCGCCGACATCGACTGTGTTCTTTTTGACGACCGCTATGAACGCATTCCATACGGCGATGCCACTGATCTTGTCTGTATCAACGTCGAAATTTATACGGCCCGACGTTCTTATGAAATTGCCGATCGTTACCGGCGCCATGGGGTAAAAGTAGCTCTTGGCGGTTACCATGTTTCGATGATTCCGCAGGAAGCGGCAGAACACGCCGACTGTCTGCTGATCGGTGACGCTGAAGAAGTGTTTCCGCAGATGGTCAGCGACCTGGCTGCTGGTTGCCTTAAACCGCTTTATAATGGCCATTTTCCACCAAAACTCGAAGGTTTACGCACCCGCTGGGATATTTTTGCCGGTAAAAGCTATCTGCCGCTACGTTTAACTCAATTCAGCCGCGGGTGCCCGAATCATTGTCGATTTTGCGCGACCGGCTCGATTTATCAGCGCACGCATTGCTGCCGGCCGGCAGAAGAGGTTGTCAGCGAACTTGCCGAACAGCCGCAGAACTTTGTTTTTTTTGTTGACGATAACATTGTGGCGCAGCCAGATGCGGCCAAAGAGCTGTTTCGCCGGCTGATTCCCCTGAAAAAGCGCTGGATCGGCCAGGCAAGCCTCAGTTTTACCGAAGATGACGAGCTGATGGATCTGATGAAGCGCAGTGGTTGTGCCGGTCTTGTCGTTGGTTTTGAATCGACCAGCCCTGAGAACCTCAGGCAGATGGGCAAGAACTGCAATATGCATCTCGACAGCTATGCGCCGGTTATCGAAAAGATCCGCGATATCGGGTTTCAGCTCTGGGCCGCTTTTCTGGTCGGGTGTGACGCCGACGATGTCTCTTCGATCAAAAAGACGGTGCAGTGGGCGATTGATCAGAAGTTCTGTTTTGCCGCCTTCAATATTCTCAGCCCGTACCCGAATACGCCCATCTACCAGGAAATGCTCGAACAGGGCCGGCTTTTATACGATAAATGGTGGCTCGATGAGCGTTACCATTTTGGCGACTGCGTGTTCAAACCTGCCCGCATGACACCAGATGAACTGACTGACATCTGCTTCTGGGCGCGGCGGCGGTTCAACCACCCGGTGAGCATTATGAAACGCGCGTTTGATTTTAAGACCAACGCCAAGGATCTGTGGAGCATCGCGACCTATTTTGCCTATAATCCGCTTTTCCGGCGCGAACTGTTTAAGAAACACGGCATGGTGCTCGGCTATCACCATAAATGAGCGATAAAAAACGGCTCAACCGGAATAGCCCGGTCGAGCCGCTTTATTGGCCTAAGTTAGCGTGCGACTCTGCCGCGGCCGCTGAAAATATAGACCATTCTGCCGCTTTCATCGCGGTCCATATTGAGATTTTCGAGAATTGGCGTGAATGGCAGACCTTTGCGAATAGCTTCTGAACCGCGCTTTAAAAACCAGTTGATGCCTTGCCCACCCATATAGCTGGTTATCTCTGAGGCCGGTTCGTCATCGACTATCATCAGTGCTTCGCGAAAAGTGACCTGCCCCTTTTTAGGAATCAGGAAGCCGAGTGCTTTTACCGATACCAGGCCGGTCATGTCGGTTCCCTGCAAAAAGATGAGGTTGCGTGAACCGTTGTTTTTAAATTCAATGGCCTTTTCGCTGACCGCAGTTTTGGCGTTTACCACGGAGATTTCGGTGTTGCCTTCAAGCTCTTTGATAATGTCAGATACTTTGTTTACTTTCTGAAGCGGCATTTTCCAGGTCTGGCCGGGAGCGAAAGAACCCATTTCGTAAGCGGCCTGACCGACTTTTGGCATGACGTTGAGCTGATCTTCGTCTTGAACGATGCGGTAACGGTTGAAATAAGAGTCGCCCAGAACATCGTCCACCTGGGTGGCATTACTGTCGTCGAGAGCCTTGAGACTGATCGAGGTGAAGCCGAGTTCACCTTCGATAACCGACAGCCCGTTGGGCGCGACGAAGTTTTTTACGAAGATTTCCATGTCGAAAAGGTCGTCGGGCTGAAGTTTGATTTTAACTTCAAGTTTGCCAGGTTCGGGAATAACGGTCTTGAGTTTGGCAAGCAGATTGGCTTCGCGGCTTGCAGAAATTTTGCCCGCTTCGCCATTTTTGTCCATGACTTCGACGCTGATGCGCTTTTCTTCAGGCACATTCAAAAGATCTTTGTGAGCTTTTTTAATCTTGTGTTCGAGACGCTTGCGCTGATTTTCGAGATTGTTGCGGTCTACGGTATCGAGATCTGGCATGTTGGGGTCGAGGTATTTTTCGACTTTGCTTATGAGCATGTCGATTTCTTCAAGCAGATCAGCGTTGGCAGTGACGTCCTGCTGAACCCGGGTGAACTGAAGGCGCTTGAAGGCCTTTTCAAGAGCGACTTCAAACATTTTTCTGGCAGATTTGCGGGCTTTTGCTTCTTCGGCGGCCTTTATCAGCTCCTTGAATGACGTGATGTCGTAATCACGCTCGATGGTCTGGCGCAGATGCTCATCGATCTCGGCTACCTTGCCAATGAATTCAGGCGATTCAACTCCCTTGCTGCCGGTTGAATAAGCAGTGATCATTTCTTTGATCAGGTTCTGCATTTCAGTGGCGGCGTTGCCGGCAACTGTAAGCATGAGCATTAAAAAAAGAACGCAGACACATCGGTTCTTCATGAGGTTCCTCCGCAAAGTCTTGTTACCTGAGAGATTATCACAATTCAAGCGGGCGTAGCAAATATAGAACTGGCTTTCCGGCGATATTTTAAAAAAACTGAACTAATGAACAGCAAAATCTGTTCATTTTCTTGAATATTAGGTTATCATCTAAGCAGAATGACGCATTTAACATCACTCGCAGATTTTTTGTGTTTTATATTGGCAAGCATTGAATTTTGTAGCGAGGCCTGAAGACGGGTTTGCTTTTTCGTAAGCTTGTGAGCGAAGCGAATCGCTGGAGAAAAAGCATCCCGTCTGAGGGACGAAGCTCCGGATTTAACATAGTCAATGAGCTTTTGTATAGTGACAGTAGCTTACCGAAATGGACAGGGGCGCGTTATTATTTATGAGCAGCGGTTCTGAGGAAGATAAAAAGCTGGTTGGAAGGGTTGTGTCGGTAAATCAACTCGATGATGGCATCAGAGATTCCATGTATGATCTGATGCACCAGTTTTATTTCGTTGAGCGCCCGTCCTTTTTCAATGATCTTTCAAACAAATCTTCGGTGGTGCTGCTCGAAGACGGCAATGGCGTTCTGCGTGGTTTTACCTCAGTGGCTCTGTTTGATCTTAACATCGACGGGCAGACGCTGAAGATTCTTTTCAGTGGTGATACGATAATTCATCCCGATTTCTGGGGTAGTTTAGAGCTGCCACGGGTATGGGGAAAATTCATGTACGAAACTCTGTGCGAATGCGGCGAAACACCGCTCTACTGGTTTCTCATTTCGAGCGGTTACAAGACCTATCGCTTTCTGCCGGCTTATTTCAATGATTTTTTTCCGCGCCATGACTGCGAAACTCCGCCTGAAATGCGAAAAATCGTCGATGCTGCCGCAATCAGGCTTTTTAATTCAGCTTACGACGCCAGTCGTGGCATAATCAGGCTCGAAAATCCGACGCCTTTACGTGCCGGAATCAGCGATCCTGCCAAAGAGCGCCAGGCCAACCGTCATATCGCTTTTTTTCTCGAAAAAAATCCTGGCCATGATGCCGGCGACGAACTTGCCTGCATTGCCCGTTTGCATCTCGACAATTTCAAACCATACGTCAGAAGGCTTCTTAAAATTTGATGCAGCCATCTGAACTTGCCTGTTCCGCAATTCAGGCACTCTGGATGAGTACCTGTCTGCCAGAAACTTTTCTTTTCAAGCGCGCCGCTGCGAAATCTCTCAAAGCCCTTCAAACTGAGGTTTTGCGCGAAATTGTTGCGGGCGCCGCTGGCAGCGAAT
>DAOQWI010000098.1:0-12607 GCA_035342015.1 Candidatus Ozemibacteraceae bacterium
TAATCGCCCAGTCAGCACCGACCCGGGCAATCAGGAACAGAATTGCGGCGGCGCTCATACCGATATGCATAAAATATGGTGTCATTACCGGAAAAGCCTTTACCACCGCCTCGGAAAAGCCCAGCAGATAAAATGAGATCGAAACCACCTGCGCCGCAAAAAGCGCCAGACCGATCGCACCACCAAACTCTGCCCCTAGAACCCGCGATACCATAAAATAGGCACCACCGCCCTTGATCGGCATGTTTGTTGAAATGGCAGCCACCGAAAGTGTTGTCAACAGAGTGATGAACTGCGAAAGAAAAAGAATCAGCACCGCATTGAGAATGCCGGCTTCGCCAACCACATAGTTGGCGCGCATGAACATGATGACGCCAAAGATGGTCAGAATACTCGGCGTAAAAACTCCAGCGAAAGTGCCGAATTTCACGGTTCGGTTTTTTCCGGCACAGTTGGCGTTAAGCATCAGACGATTCTCTCCAGAGTTCTTTGTTGCGGCAATTCTAGCATGCGTGGCCACTTTTCGCAATTTTATCGACCAGTTAAATCAGTCAGCCCCTTGGAAAATATGAATTTTTGCTTTATGCTGTAAGAGTTAATAATTCACCGGCACACAGCCACCAAAGGAGAGAGGCATTGGAACAGGAAAACACCACCAGACGTCGTTTTAAGACTTTCCCGAATCTCAAGGCCGAAAGCTTTCAGCACCCCTGGGACCGCCAGGCCATCGGCGCCCTGCAGGCAATCCCCGGGTTCGAATTTCTCGTCACCAAACTGATGGAAATCGGCTTCGAGCAGTTTTTCCGTATCACCAATCTGGCAAGCAACATTCACGTAAAAGGCAAAATGCTGCCGCGCCTGCGCGAAACTCTGCGCTATGCCACCCGCATTCTTGACATGCCTGAACCCGAGCTTTATGTGACCACCCATCCGATTCCAAACGCTTTCACCTACGGCCAGACACGCCCGTTCATCGTCGTAACCTCAGGTCTTATCGAAGCCATGGATGAAGAAGAGGTGTTCTTCGTTCTCGGGCACGAGCTTGGCCACATCAAATGCGGCCATGTTCTCTATCGCACCATGGCGAGAAATTTCAAGATGGTTCTCGATATCGCCGCCGGAGCCACTTTCGGCATTTCCGGTCTGTTGAGCAAAGGGCTGGAAATGGCCATGTTCGACTGGGAACGCAAATCAGAGCTCTCTGCCGACCGTGCCGGCCTCATCTGCGTGCAGAACCAGCACATCGCCAACCGCGCCTTCATGAAAATGGCCGCTGCTTCGCCCAAGCTTTACAGTGAAATGGATGAAGGCGAATTTTTGCGCCAGATAAGAGCTTACGAAGACGCAAGCGATGAATCATTCATCAACAAAACCTATACGGCCTTCATCACGTCGACTATGTCGCACCCGTTCCTGATCATGCGGGCAAAACAGCTCGATTCATGGATCGAAAACGGTGAATTCAGCAATCTGACCGGCATCAACCCCGAAGACGTTAAAGATGCCAGCGACAAGCTCATCGACTTAGCAGAGCAGTAATCTCTTTGTGGTTCTGTGAGACGGCCAGATCGAATGCGGTCTGGCCGTCTTCGCTTTTAAGGGTTTTATCGGCGCCGGCATTGAGCAGCGACTGTACCGCCGGGAAATGACCCTGCTGCGCCGCGAGGTGCAATGGGGTCCAGCCGTCGTTATCGGCCTGGTCGATTTTCGCCCCAAGGCTGAGAAGAAATTCAAGAATCGGCATGCAGCCACGGAAGGCCGCCCAGTGCAGCGGAGTCCAGCCGTCGCGTTCAGTCTTGAAATAATCGGCGCCATGCACGATCAGCATGCGAAATGTCTCTGGCTGCTCGCGGGCAGCCGCCAGATGCAACGGTGTAACACCGTCGACGTTCGCCGCGTCGACCTCGGCTCCCCGCTCAAGCATAGCGGCAAGAACCTCTTTCATACCGTGTTTTGCCGCCAGGTGCAGCGGATTAACCCCGGTTTGGTCAGTTACACGAAAATCTGCGCCGTTCTCAATCATCTGCAGGGCGGTTTTCGCATCTTTGGCTTCAAGAGCGGCCAACAAAGGATCGTTTTCTGCCATGGCGTTTCTCTCCTCGGGGTTGTCTTCACTTCTAAATTATCCATGAAAATGAGCAAAGCAACAACTGCATTTTTTCGCAGTCGGCGTATTGATAAGGCGTGATAAAATCATTATACTGTTATTTGACGCCCATCGGGTGTCAGCATTTGAAAGATTGTACGGGAGGAAACCATGGGCTTTTTTGCTAATCAGACCCGCTCGGTAATTGAATGGAAAGATGCAGATCCTGATCTGCTCATCTGGCGCTGGGATGGCGCAAGCGATGAATTGAAAAACGCTTCAAAGCTCATCATCAACCCCGGTCAGGCGGCAATTTTCGTCTATGAAGGCCAGATTCGTGCCATTCACGATTATCCCGGCATGTTCGAACTTAAAACTGCCAATATTCCGTTCTTGACGACTCTGACCAAGATCATGCAGAACTTCACCTCAGAACACAAAGCGCATATCTATTTCGTCAGAATCACTGAATTCGTCAACCAGAAGTGGGGCACCAAAGCTCCGGTCAAATATACCGACCCGGTCTATAAATTCCCGGTTGGCATGCGTGCTTTCGGCAATTTCTCGTTCCATATCACCGATGTCCGCAAGTTCTTCACCGAATTCGCCAGCAACATCGAAACCCTGCCGATCAACAGCATCCGCAACGTCATCGTCGACCGGTTCCTGCAGCAGATGACCGATATCTTCGCCTCTGCCGGTTTCAGCTATGCCGAAATCGATAAGAACCGCATGGAACTGTCGAAGAAACTCAGCGAAGCCGTTGCCCCCGAATTTGCCGCTCTTGGTTTCGAAATGTCGGATTTCCGCATCGAAAACACCGATTTCGACGAAAAAACTCAGGAACGCATCGACAAAATCTCTGACAAAATGGCTGATGCACACGCAATCAACGCCATGGGTCAGATCAACAACCAGGGTCTTAACGCCTACGCTACCGTCGAAAGACTCAATGCCATGAACACTGCTGCCGCCAACCCGAATGGCGCAGCCGGCATGGGCGTCGGCATGGGCGCAGGCATGGGCCTCGGCGCCGGCATGGGCATGATGGGTGGCATGATGGGCAATATGGGCCAGCCGACCCAGCAGGGTGGCGCAACTGTTCAGTGCGGTTGCGGCGCCAGCATGAACGCCAACGCCAAATTCTGCCCTGAATGTGGCAAACCGAATTCTACCGGCACCGTTGCCTGCATCGGCTGCGGAGCCCAGATCAAGCAGGGCGCCAAGTTCTGCCCTGAATGTGGCAAACCACAGTCAGCCACCTGTGGCAAATGCAATGCTTCTGTTCCGGGCGGCGTCAAGTTCTGCCCTGAATGTGGCGAGAAGATTCAGTAATCTTTTTCGCGCCGAAATAATTCAAGTTAAGTTGGTTAAGCCTGCCGGCAACGGCAGGCTTTTTTATTACCCTGAAAAAACCAACCGCCGCCCACTGGGCGGCGGTTGGTTTCGCAATAGTCTTTAAATCAGTTTTACTGGAAGAAAGTAGTCAGACCAAGCACCAGTCGATAGTTGTAGCCATAGCGCTGGTCATTTGTCACCGCAATTGGCACACCGACTTCAAAGGCAAAGTTTTCGGTCGGAGTATAGCGCAGACCCGGTACCACATCGACCTTCATGCCTTCAGCACCCCAGTCTTCACCTGCCACTTCGGCCATGACGGTCACGTTGTGGGTATGCGGGTATTCGATGCCGAAGTTGTAATAGAACTTGTCGGCAAGGCCATCGGGGTAAAACTGGGTATTCGGGTCACCGGTCATCACGTAACCAAGGTTAAGATGGCCGACGACACGCTCGAAACTCTTGCTGAATGCGGTAAAAATTTCGAAGTCGGTTTTGCCGGTGCCGAGACCCTTGTCATCGTTGCCGGTGGGAAACTTGAAACCGACGCCAAAAGCACCGCGCATCTGATAGGAAGGATTGTCGAAAACACGGTATTTAAAACCAAGTTTTGAATCACCGGTACCTGATTCTGAAATGTCGCGGGTCCAGAGAATGCGCGATTTGATGGTGTAATCGATGACCGGAATATGGTAAACGATTTCAAGATCATCGGTCACGGCGTAGTTAAAGAAAATCGGCATTTCGAGCATGTCGCCACTTTCATTGCTCGACAGAACCCTGTCATATACGCGATCAAGATCGAACCAGCTTGAATGAAAGCCCATTTTGAATGAACCGGCTTTGCTGACATCGGCTGAAGTAGTGTGTGTCAGACCGGTAAAGCCAGACATATTACATGCCAGAACTCTGGTTACAGCCTCTTCGAGCGGTACAGTCATCATAGTATCAGAATAGAGCGGCGGCAGAACCGTGCGTGACGGCACCGGCAGAGTGGTTACCGGTGGCAGATCAAGCGGTTCCTGAGAAAAAATCTCGTTATTGCTGCGTACAGCGTTCTGCTGGCCACTCCTGACTACAGGTGCCCTCCCAGCCTTTTTGGCACTCTTCGCCATCGGCACCGGTTTGGCAATGTTGGCCGAAAGGTCGACGCCACCCATATCGCCTGAACGGGTTATAGGCGGCAGACTCAACTGCTGTGGGGCTGCCCCTGCGCCGGGTGCGGCGGTAATGGGTGGCAGCATCTCAGTCTGCCCATAATATTCAGGGGCATTCTGGGTTTTCTGATAAGTGTCGGAAGACCGGCCAATCACGTTCTGCATCGAGCTCGAAAAGCCATTCTGCTTGAGCTGTACCTGCGAATGCGAATAGCTCTGGCCCCAGGCCGACGACGTTACCAGCCAGGCTGCCAATGCGACTATTGCGGTATTTTTCTTCATACCCAGCTCCTTTTCGCCCACCAGCTGCGCGGCTTTTTAGAGCCACCAGTTGAGTGAACTTTTTGACGGCGTACTATACGCCGGGGGTCACATCGGCAGATGTCTGAAGTTTGCTTAGTATTTTAAAAAGGAAATTTACGCCGGGTCGTTAAATTTAAACTGAAGGGCATTGGCACCTTCAGGCAGGGTTATCAGCACATGCCCGCCACGACTCAACCTGCCAAAAAGAATTTCTTCGGCAAGTGCATCTTTGATTTCGCGCTGAATGACACGGGCAAGCGGCCTGGCGCCGTGAACCGGGTCGTAGCCTTTCTCTGAAAGCCATAGCCTTGACGACTCATCGAGTTCGAGTTCGACTCCGCGCTCTTTAAGCTGCAGATTGAGCTCTCTGATGAACTTGTCGACAACCAGTTTCATAGTTTCCTGACTTAGAGTGGCAAATGAAATGATGCCGTCGAGACGGTTACGGAATTCTGGCGAAAAAAGCTTCTCGATCGCCGCTTTACCCTTGTATTCGGCATCTTTGCTGTCGCGCGAGAAACCGATCGAGCCCTTTGCCATTTCGCGGGCGCCGGCATTCGAGGTCATGATAAGAATGACATTGCGAAAATCGGCCTTTTTGCCGGTATTGTCGGTCAAGGTTGCGTAATCCATCACCTGCAGCAGGATATTGAACACGTCTTCATGCGCCTTTTCAATTTCATCGAGCAGCAGCACAGAATAAGGGTGTTTGCGGATCGAATCGGTAAGCGCCCCACCCCGTTCATAACCGATATAGCCCGGAGGCGCCCCGATAAACCTGGCAACCGCGTGCTTTTCCATGTATTCGCTCATGTCGAAGCGCATAAAATTAACACCGAGTGAACCGGCCAGCTGCTTGGCAACCTCGGTTTTGCCGACCCCGGTCGGCCCGGTAAAGAGAAACGAGCCAACCGGGCGGGTCGAACCGGTCATACCGGCGCGCGAAATCTTGATTGCCCGCACCAATGCTTCGATGGCCTGATCCTGGCCGAAAATAACCTTCTGCAGGTCGAGCTGCAGATTCTTGAGCTTGTCGAGATCAGAAGTCGAAATGCGCCGTGACGGAATGCGGGCGATACGTGCCACTGCCTTTTCGATGTGGGCCTGCCTGACTACCAGCTCGCCTTTTTTCGCTTTTTTAGCCAGTTTAAGAATCGTGGCCGCCTCATCTATAACATCGATCGCCTTGTCGGGTAAAAACTGTTCCTGAATGTATTTGGCTGAAAGCTCGGCTGCTGCCCTGATGGCCTTGCGGGTAAACTTAACCCCGTGAAATTTCTCATACACCGGGCGCAGACCCAGAAGAATGCGGCGGGTTTCTTCCACTCCGGGCTCATACAGGTCTATTTTCTGAAATCGCCGCGAAAAGGCGCGATCCTTATCAAAATTCTTATATTCTTCAAAGGTGGTGGTGCCGATACATCTGAATTTACCGGCGCCCAGGGCCGGCTTGAGAATATTGGCGGCATCAAGAGTGCCACCGCTGACGGCACCAGCGCCAATGATTGTATGAATTTCATCGATAAAAAGAATGACGCCCGGTATCTTTTCGAGGCTCTTCATTGTCGCCTTCAGGCGGGCCTCAAAATCACCGCGATACTTTGTTCCGGCAAGAAGGGCGCCCATATCTAGCGAATAAATTTTTGTATCCTTGAGGGTTTCGGGCACTTCGCCCTGGTGAATGCGCAGGGCAATACCTTCGACAATGGCTGTTTTACCGACTCCCGGCTCGCCGACAAAAATCAGGTTGTTTTTGCGGCGGCGGTTGAGCACGATAATTGCCCGCGAAACTTCTCGATGCCGGCCAATAAGTGGGTCGATACCACCACGTGCAGCCTTGTCGTTAAGGCATTCAGCAAAACTGGCAAGCGGGTTGCCGGTAACCGCAGCATCGGCTTCTTCGCCTTCGCCGGGTTCAGCATCGGTATAGCCATCTTCATTTTCGCCGGCCTTGCGTATACCGTGCGAAACGTAATTGAGCACATCGAGCTGACTGACGTTCTGTTTCTGCAGAAAGAAAACCGCGTGCGAGTCAGGTTCGCTGAAAATCGCGATCAGAAGGTCACCGGCGCGGGCTTCTTTTTTTTCTGATGCCTGCACATGGATCATCATGCGCTGAATGACACGCTGAAAACCAAGGGTCGGAACCGGCTCTGGCGTTTTACCAACGTTTTTCTGTGGCACATTGGCGGCAAGGTGTTCATCGAGATCTTTTTCGAGCTCGAACAGGTTGGCACCGCAGGCCCTGAGAATTTCAGCGCCTTCTTTGTCGTGCAAAAGCGCATAGAGCAGATGCTCAACGGTTATGTATTCGTGGCGCTCGTCGGCGGCCTGGTTGATAACTGCCTGCAGTATAATGTCGAGATCTTTACTGATCATTCTTTCTCCATATCGCATTTGAGCGGAAAACCGTTTTCACGGGCCAGAGCATGCACCTGGGCAATCTTGGTCTCGGCGATCTCACGGGTATAAACCCCTGCCAGCCCTTTGCCGTTGCGGTGAACGTGCAGCATGATGCTTGTAGCATCGATCTTCGAACGGCCAAAAACCCTTTCAAGCACTTCAACCACGAATTCCATGGTGGTATAGTCATCGTTGAGCAGAAAAACCTTATACATTGAAGGCTTAGTCGTTTTCTGTCTGGTCTTTTCAACCACCCCGCGTTGCGGGCTGTCTTCATTCTGCCCCATTGGCGGCTCCTTCTTTAAGGCGGGCCAGTTCGGCCGCGGTCTGTTCATTTTCGAGATGCAGGGCTTCCCAGGCACTCATTGCAGATTCAAGCAGGGCGTTGAGCTCAGCGTGATTCTGTGCCACTTCGGCAACCCGGGTCGGGCTCCATTCAAGCGGCGGGCTGGCCAGCTGGGATTCAACCTCAGCCAGTTGTCTTTCGAAGCCGGCGATCTGTTTTTCATTTTCTTCAATTTCACGTTTCAGCTTCTGCAAACGATTATTGAGCTGTTTCTGCTGTTTGATGTCTTCACGTGCCTGCTGTTTGCGGTCAGAAACCTGCACAACGCTGCCGCCGTCATTGTCTGATTCACTACCACTGAGATCGCGACGCGACTTCGCCCACATATACTGACTGTAGTTTCCTTCATAGACGACGGCACGGCCGTTCTCGATCGCGAGAATCCTGGTTGCCAGGCTGTCAAGAAAGAAGCGATCGTGTGAAACGATGATGATCGTGCCGGTAAAATCTTCGAGCGCATTCAGCAAGGCTTCGCGACTGTTGATATCGAGATGATTGGTCGGTTCGTCGAGCAGCAGCAGATTACATGGCCGCAGCATCATGCGCGCCAGCCCCAGTCGGCTTTTTTCGCCACCAGACAGCACCCGCACCTTCTTTTCTACGTCATCGCCAGAGAAAAGAAAAGCGCCGAGCAGATTGCGAATCTCGGGCACCATATCCATCGGGGCTTCGCGCATTACACGGTCTTTTACCGTTTCATCGCCCTCGAAGCTGATTTCTTCATCCTGGGCGAAATAACCAAAATGCACGCGGTAGCCGGTTTCGAGACGGCCCTGCCATAGATTGTCTTCGCCGGCAATGACGCGCATCAGCGTCGTTTTACCGGCGCCGTTTTCACCGATGATTGCAAGCCGGTCGCCACGGTTGAGCACGAACGAAACATCTTTCAGCACCTGGTTGCTGCCGTAGGCCCGGGCGATCTTTTCGCCGCGCAGAACCACTTCGCCGCTGTTCTCACAGTCTGGAAAATGAAAGCTGAGTTTCGGCAACGCCCGCACCTGAGCGACGGTCTCGATTTTTTCGAGCTGCTTGATGCGGCTCTGTACCTGCGATGCCTTGCTCGCCTTGTAGCGAAAACGTTCGATAAACTTTTCGACCCGCTTGCGTTCGCGGTCCTGGCGATCCTGGGCGGCGGCGGCTTCCTGAGCCCAGGTTTCGCGGGCTTCAAGAAAACCTGAATAATTGCCACGAAAAACCCGCGAACCCTCAGGCACAATTGCCACTACCGAGCTGGCCAGTTCGTCGAGAAAGTAACGGTCATGCGAAACGACGAGAATACCGCCCGGATATGATGCCAGATAATCTTCAAGAAACGAAATCGATGCGATATCGAGATAGTTCGTCGGTTCGTCGAGCAGCAGATAATCAGGCTCGGTCAGCAGCAGGCGCACAAAATAGCCGCGCATCTGCCAGCCACCCGAAAAGGTTTTGAGCGGGTCATGAAAGCGACTCTCGGGAAAGCCGAAACCCTTCAAAAGCCTGATAGTCTTGGCCTGCCAGGTGTAGCCACCAGACTTCTCGTATTCGGCGATCAAACGTTCGTATTCATCCTGAATTGCGGCACCGGTGCGACCGGCCGCCATTTCAGCCTCGATGCCCTCGATTCGCAGCTTGATGTCTTTAAGTCGCGCAAAGGCCTGGGTTACCAGTTCCCAGAGGGTCATCGTCTCTTTTTCTCGTGCCCAGTTCTGGTTGTCGGCAAGAAAAATTTCCTGCGGCAGATAGCCGATGCAACTTTCTTTTGGGCGGGTCACAACACCGGAATCGGCATGCTCGTGACCGAGAATGATTCGCATCAGAGTGGTTTTGCCAGAGCCATTACTGCCGACCAGGGCAACGCATTCGCCTGGGTTGACGGCAAAGGTCACCCCTGCAAAAAGGGTTCTGACACTGAAAGATTTTGATAAATTGCTGATCTGTAGAGACATACGGTTTCCTGTTATTCAGGCAGAATTCTAACACTTTAACCCTGTGGTTTCAATGCTTGCTGGCCCCCAACTGCGCATTTTTGACTAATGCAGCCAACAGGGTTACAATAAGGGAAGAGAGATCAGAAAGCGGCTTCATTAATAAAACCGCAAAATCTATCACTGGCAGAAAATCTGAAACAGCCAGAGAGGGAGAGAGAAATGAAGGCACTGTTGCTTGTTGATCTGCAGAATGACTTTATGCCCGGCGGTGCCCTGCCCGTAGTAGATGGCGACAGCATCGTACCGCTGGCAAACTGGCTTGCATCAAAATTTGCGGTGGTGGCAGCAACTCAGGACTGGCACCCGCAGAATCACCAGAGCTTTGCCATGAATAATCCCGGCCGACTGGTCGGGGATGTCATTAACCTGAATGGCTGTCAGCAGGTCATGTGGCCGGCTCATTGTGTTCAGGGCAAACATGGAGCTGATTTTCACCCTGAGCTTAAGCATGACCAGCTGCACATGATATTTAAAAAGGGCGTCAACCCGGAAGTCGACTCTTACAGCGGTTTTTTCGACAATAACCGTCGCTACCCGACCGGTCTCGCTGAATGGTTAAAGAAAAAGAATATCAGTCAGCTTTATATCTGCGGCCTGGCTACCGATTACTGCGTAAAATACACGGCTCTCGACGCCATCTCGCTCGGGTTTAAAACCTGGCTGATCGAAGACGCATGTCGTGGTGTCGATCTACAGGCCGGCGACAGCGCCCGCGCCATTGAAGAAATGCGCAATGCCGGGGTCAGCATCATTTCAAGTCGCGAACTGCAGGTATCGCTGGCCTGAAGCCTACATACCCCATTTTTTCAGGTCGATGCCCGAAAGATCGAGATTGGCAACATTGTTGGTGTTGTTCTTGAATTCCTGCAGCTGCTTGACGATCTGCTGACCCGAGTTGAACAGTTCAGACTTGGCGTTATACATTTCTTTAACGGTGCCACTTTTAAAACCGCTGCCACCGAGCGCCTTGATCTTGTTCCAGTTGAGGTCGCCCTTATTTTTCATTGCTGCCAGGGCTTCGCGCACATTCCGGGCGCGATCTTTTTTTGAATCAGACATTTTTCCAAGCCAGTTGCGCTTAAACATGGCATCAGCGCTCAACCCAAGAATATCGTTGTCGAGCTTGCCCATCGAAGACTGAATGTCGTTGAGGCCGCGCATCAACTCGTCACGAACCTTCAAAATCTCGCCCACCGTCATTTTGGTTATGTCGGCACCAGCGGCAGACCACTCACCGGTAAAATCCTGAACGAGTTTTTTGGCATCGGCCTTTACGCCAGCCATTATACTGCCCTGAGTCGCAAAAAACTTGTTGACATCACCGACGTCGCGCCAGTATTTATCGAGCTCTTCTGAGCTGTCTTCGCGCATTACCACGAGTTTTTCCTGGGAAAATTCTGGTTCTTCGGCTTCTGACAGGCCGTCAAAGCCGGCCTTTATTTTAAGACTCACAACCAGTCTGCCCGCAGCATCAGGAACGGTAGAAACGTCGAATGCTTCGACATTGCGGCAGACCATCCACTGTTTACCGTCGAAACGCCTGATCAGGTCTGGCTTAACAAAAAGGTAGCTGAGAGGCACGTCTTCATCTTCTTTTTTGCCAGGTTTTCGCACCTTTATCTGAATGACATCGTCACTGACCTGTTTAAATGTGCCCTTGCGTGCCTGACTCAAGTCGTTTTCCAGCAATTTCAGCACCTTGTTGGCTTCCTGTTTGACGTAGTCACGGCTGAGAACGAGAGCCCGCTTGTTGGCTGAATCCTTCAACAGGAAATAGATCGGCACCGAAATAATGGTCAGGATGAAGAAGGCAACCATCAGTTCTACCAGAGTCATACCTTGTCGCTTCATAACGATCTCCTTCACGGTTTCAGGGCCTGACAATCAGAAAAGACTTGTTGCGCACCACCTGCGGCCCACCGGCCCGGCTGAATGAACATGAAATATCGGTCTGCACCATGGTTCTATCGAGCTTGCCTTCTTTTGTAAGAAAGCTCCAGCTGCCAACAACGGCAAAATCCTTGTGCTTCTGCTGAATCTTGAGAACTTCGTTAAGACTGATCGGGTAAAAACCGTCAGAAAGCTGAAATGGCCCGGCGAACTCCTTGTCGGCACCCTCAGCCTCGGCCCTCTCATAAAACTTCTTGAAAGGCATCGCCATCAGCTCGCTTTTGACGCTCTCAAGAATTCTTTCGGCCATCTGAATCTTTTCGGTTTCGATTGCGGTGGTGGCATCGCCCGATGACATCTGCGTCAGTGGCACAAGTGCCAGAATGAGAATAGCTAAGGCAATGGTTATCTCAACAAGGGTCAGTCCCTTGCAATACCGACTAATTCTTTTTATCGAAAGATTGAGCATTTTGCAGGTCCTATTGTGGCTTTTCAAACTTAAATGCAGCGGTCTGAGCACTGAAGGTAACATAATAGCGTGTCGGATCCCATTTGGCTACCGGTCTGATCATCGACATCAGCGAACTGCGACAGTGGTTGGACTCATAGTAGACATGCAGGTTTCCCTGACACTCTTTGCGGTTAAAGCGGTTAACCACCAGATTGCCATGAACGGTAAGATTTGCACCAATCGGGTTCATCAAGCCCTTGTCACCAAACAGACAGGCATAAACCTTGCGGTCACCATAGTGATTGACGATTGCGCCGTTACGTGCCACCAGCGAGAAAAGCGTGGCATTGCCGTTCGCATCGAAATCTTCACGGGTCACATTACCCTTGAGATGAATGTTAGCGGCAGCAACGATGATGCCGCGACCCATAACATGCAGATCACTATCAATCCAGAGATTATCGTTGACGAAAGTTATACCGTCGCAGATGAAGGTCTTTTTGCCGTTGTATTCGATGCAGCGGTTGTCGAGATCACGGTTGAATTCGAGCGAAGACGGGTAAAAGTAGCTGGCCTTCTTCAGATACTGGGTCGGGTAATAAATATTCGCCGGCATGTTGCCCGTATCGTTTGGGTTCCAGGCTGATTTGCCCTCATCATCGT